>NZ_JBNPLX010000115.1:0-223 GCF_050313695.1 Bariatricus sp. SGI.161 | reverse complement strand
GGGGATCTTTCTGGTGGCGATGCGCTTAGGGGACACACCCGTACCCATCCCGAACACGATGGTTAAGCCTTAAGCGGCCGATGGTACTTCACTGGAGACGGTGCGGGAGAGTAGGTGGCTGCCAGATTTAAAAAGTTAATACAGATGGGCTTATAGCTCAGCCGGTTAGAGCGCACGCCTGATAAGCGTGAGGTCGGTGGTTCGAGTCCACTTAAGCCCATAC
>NZ_JBNPLX010000114.1:0-233 GCF_050313695.1 Bariatricus sp. SGI.161 | reverse complement strand
ATTCTCTTCCTTCTCTGTCCCGGACTTGGTTTTCATCCGCACAGTATTCAAAAAGGATACTGACGTAGTACTTCCCTGAAGGTTGTTTTCTCACTGTCACAGCCTTCATCCGGAACCCTTCCGGAATCTGTCTGTGGATCTTCGCCTTTACAACACCGGCTTTTGGGAGTTTGATTCCGTTCTCAAAAATTCGAATATTCCCATTCACCAGATTCGTAGTATATGCATTCCGG
>NZ_JBNPLX010000113.1:0-246 GCF_050313695.1 Bariatricus sp. SGI.161 | reverse complement strand
GCTTTATTTCCTTTAATGCTTTGAAGAAGGTTTCCTGCGTAATTTCTTCCGCAATATGTGGATCTTTGCTCATTGATAAGACAAACAGATACACATCATGAAAGAAACGGTCATATAGTTCTTCAATATCCTGCTTCATTCCGTCACCTCCTTTACTTGCCAATTAGACGCATGAAGAAGAAATATGTTACAAAAATTATAACATTTTAATGAGGATATTGTTTTTTAGTGATAAATTACATATAA
>NZ_JBNPLX010000112.1:0-247 GCF_050313695.1 Bariatricus sp. SGI.161 | reverse complement strand
TTTAAATGTCGACCTTAAAACAGTAAAAGGGATAAGAAAGCTAGTAGTTTTCTTGACCCGGAACGAACTTAATGATGCTTCGACAGTTCTAAGTTCGAAAGAACCTCACGAAGAACTGCGAAGCGTCTAAACGCTAAAGTTTGTGTAAAACCAAACTTAAGCTTTTTAGACGAGAGTTTGATCCTGGCTCAGGATGAACGCTGGCGGCGTGCTTAACACATGCAAGTCGAGCGAAGCACTTAAGTTT
>NZ_JBNPLX010000111.1:0-254 GCF_050313695.1 Bariatricus sp. SGI.161 | reverse complement strand
TTGTTCAACTCTCTAATCACTGGTAAAACCAGTTATTTTCTTTTTTAAATCTGGCGGCCACCTACTCTCCCGCACCGTCTCCAGTGAAGTACCATCGGCCGCTTAAGGCTTAACCATCGTGTTCGGGATGGGTACGGGTGTGTCCCCTAAGCGCATCGCCACCAGAAAGATTCCTGATTCTTTTGACAGAACCTGAAACCATTTAGCTATCTCTTGATAACCAAACAATAAACAACAACCCCTACTTTTTTTTC
>NZ_JBNPLX010000110.1:0-277 GCF_050313695.1 Bariatricus sp. SGI.161 | reverse complement strand
TATTTCTTATATGCAATTTTCAAGGTACATATTAGACAATCGTCATGGATCTCGATTCCGCTTTGCTTCATTTCGATCACGGACTAGCGTCCTATGAAATCCACCATCCACATCCTTATTTGTGCAAGCACAATCGGATGTTTCTGTTGTATTTCGCATGACTTATTGTCTGCGTGGAGAATACGAGATTCGAACTCGTGACCTCCTGCTTGCAAGGCAGGCGCTCTCCCAACTGAGCTAATCCCCCATTTGATTATATGATCAATTATATTTTTAG
>NZ_JBNPLX010000109.1:0-282 GCF_050313695.1 Bariatricus sp. SGI.161 | reverse complement strand
CTGTTCAACTCTCTAATCACTGGTAAAACCAGTTATAGTAACAGCACTGCCCTGCTGATTGGGTTGGCGGTGATAAGTTGTTGCTCATCCTTGCCTGTATCTATATGAATTCTCCCGAACATCTGCAGCGAATCTGCATTTGCTCTTTTTTCATAATCTGGCGGCCACCTACTCTCCCGCACCGTCTCCAGTGAAGTACCATCGGCCGCTTAAGGCTTAACCATCGTGTTCGGGATGGGTACGGGTGTGTCCCCTAAGCGCATCGCCACCAGAAAGATCCCT
>NZ_JBNPLX010000108.1:0-293 GCF_050313695.1 Bariatricus sp. SGI.161 | reverse complement strand
TGGTGGTGACAGCGATATTAGGATACCCCCCTGTTACTGTCATTGACGCTTAAAGCCATGTAAAGCTGGCGGCTCTGCCCTGCGGGTGACAGCAGTGACGGTGGTGACAGTGATTTTAGGATACCCTGCCGCTGTCATCCCTACGGGAGAACACCCCGTAAACGCAAAATGCAGGCGTGAGATTTACTCGCCCTTTTCGGTCGTGTAAAACCACCCCTGCGGTCAGAAAAATCATTCCGATTTTTCCGACTGCGTTTACAGGGTGTAACACACTACACTTTGCCCTGCAAAGT
>NZ_JBNPLX010000107.1:0-294 GCF_050313695.1 Bariatricus sp. SGI.161 | reverse complement strand
CGGCGGTGACAGCGATATTGGGATACCCCCTGTTACTGTCATTGACGCTTAAAGCCATGTAAAGTTGGCGGCTCTGCCCTGCGGGTGACAGCGGTGACGGCAGTGACAGTGATTTTAGGATACCCTGCCGCTGTCATCCCTACGGGAGAACACCCCGCAAACGCAAAATGCAGGCGTGGGATTCACCCGCCCTTTTCGGGCGTGTAAAATCACCCCTGCGGTCAGAAAAATCTCTCCGATTTTTCCGACTGCGTTTACAGGGTGTAACACACTACACTTTGCCCTGCAAAGAGC
>NZ_JBNPLX010000106.1:0-307 GCF_050313695.1 Bariatricus sp. SGI.161 | reverse complement strand
TGATGTGGGAGCCACCCCGCAGGCGTGGAACAGCGGCATTTTCAATATGCTGCAAAACCTGTCCGAAACGGTGGTGCTGCCCATTGCAGCGGCCATCCTTGCCTGTGTCATGTGCATGGAACTGATACAGATGATAACCGAGAAAAACAATATGCACGACTTTGACAGCTCCATGTTCTTCCGCTGGATTTTCAAGTCTGCGTTTGCCATTCTCATTGTCAGCAACACATGGAACATCGTCATGGGCATTTTTGACGCCACCCAGAGCGTCGTCAATCAAAGCGCCGGTGTGATTATCGGAGAAACG
>NZ_JBNPLX010000105.1:0-307 GCF_050313695.1 Bariatricus sp. SGI.161 | reverse complement strand
TGTTTCCCCGATAATCACACCGGCGCTTTGGTTGACGACGCTCTGGGTGGCGTCAAAGATGCCCATGACGATGTTCCATGTGTTGCTGACAATGAGGATGGCAAACGCAGACTTGAAAATCCAGCGGAAAAACATGGAGCTGTCAAAGTCGTGCATATTGTTTTTCTCGGTTATCATCTGTATCAGTTCCATGCACATGACACAGGCAAGGATGGCCGCCGCAATGGGCAGCACCACCGTTTCGGACAGGTTTTGCAGCATATTGAAAATGCCACTGTTCCACGCCTGCGGGGTGGCCCCCACATCG
>NZ_JBNPLX010000104.1:0-334 GCF_050313695.1 Bariatricus sp. SGI.161 | reverse complement strand
ACCCAGCCCGTAAAACCATGTTGGACTTTTGCGGTTCTGTTTCAGCCAGACAAAGGCCACCGTCTTGAACGTAAAGCCCCATGCCCGGATAAGCTGCAATGCCTCCGGCAGCATGGGAAATGTGGCCCATAAAAACAGCAGACAGTCCTTGGCAGCCAGTGCTTCCACCGGCAGAGAGCACAGCTCGTCTATGCCCATGGTGGGATAGTGATTTTCCGCTGCACCCGATTTGTTTTTGCACTCATACCGCCACGGCGGATCGGCGTAAATGATGTTGTATGTTGAAATAAATGGTTTCCTCCTGTGTGTAGTTGATTTTTAATGCGCCGAGAAC
>NZ_JBNPLX010000103.1:0-334 GCF_050313695.1 Bariatricus sp. SGI.161 | reverse complement strand
GCCCAGCCCGTAAAACCATGTAGGGCTTTTGCGGTTCTGTTTCAGCCAGACAAAGGCCACCGTCTTGAACGTAAAGCCCCATGCCCGGATAAGCTGCAATGCCTCCGGCAGCATGGGAAATGTGGCCCATAAAAACAGCAGACAATCCTTGGCGGCCAGTGCTTCCACCGGCAGGGCGCACAGCTCGTCTATGCTCATGGTGGGATAGTGATTTTCCGCTGCACCCGATTTGTTTTTGCACTCATACCGCCACGGCGGATCGGCGTAAATGATGTTGTATGTTGAAATAAATGATTTCCTCCTGTGTGTAGTTGATTTTTAATGCGCCGAGAAT
>NZ_JBNPLX010000102.1:0-336 GCF_050313695.1 Bariatricus sp. SGI.161 | reverse complement strand
TTTCTCAAGCATTCACTTGAGGAGGTAAGGCCCACTTAAGCCCATACCTTTCAACATAAATTGTATAAATGGGGGATTAGCTCAGTTGGGAGAGCGCCTGCCTTGCAAGCAGGAGGTCACGAGTTCGAATCTCGTATTCTCCACTTGATAATCAAAGGGCATCTGATGTTGCCCGCAGATGTTTGAATCAAGCTTGCTTGAATGAAAACATCTGGGTGGTAACAGAAGGATATCTGTAAGATATCCGTGAGCGAAAAGCTTCGCTTTGAGCTCTCGGATGACTAGGTAAAACATTTGATTATCAATATGTACCTTGAAAATTGCATATAAGAAATA
>NZ_JBNPLX010000101.1:0-378 GCF_050313695.1 Bariatricus sp. SGI.161 | reverse complement strand
TACTGGACAAGGGGGAACGCGGAAATCTGCCTGCTGGCAAAGCGCGGCAAACCGAAACGTCATTCTGCCGCTGTCCATCAGTTCATTATCAGCCCGATTGAACAGCACAGCAAAAAGCCGGATGTGACCCGTGACAAGATCGTAGAGCTGGCGGGCGACTTGCCCCGCGTGGAGCTGTTTGCCAGACAGAAATGCCCCGGCTGGGATGCGTGGGGCAACGAAGTGGAATGTGATCTTACCCTAAACCCGTCGTGAAAGGAGGTGCCAGATGGCTTATGTAACTGTCCCCAAGGACTTAACCCATGTGAAATCCAAGGTTGTGTTTGGCCTTACCAAACGGCAACTGATCTGTTTTGGCGGGGCGCTGCTGGTAGGCGT
>NZ_JBNPLX010000100.1:0-379 GCF_050313695.1 Bariatricus sp. SGI.161 | reverse complement strand
TTATGATGCTTTGACTTGAATTTCGGAAACCCAATCTCCGGACGTTCGAAAAAATTCCTGTATGCCCGTTCCAGATGGAGCTGCACATTCGCCAGGGCAAGAGAATCTACTTCCTTCAACCACGGAAAATCTTTTTTATAGGCAGCCGGTGTAGTCTTCAACATCTTCCCGGTCTTCTTATATTCTTCCATCTTATCCGACAGCATCTGGTTATAGATGAATCTACAACATCCGAATGTCTTCGCAAACAATTCTTTCTGTTCTTCCGTTGGATAAATGCGGAATTGGAAGGCTTTATTGCTCTTTCTCATGTTTCTCACCCTGTGTTTCAATGTATTCCCTGATTACTTCGATCGGTGCTCCACCGGCTGTTATCAAA
>NZ_JBNPLX010000099.1:0-379 GCF_050313695.1 Bariatricus sp. SGI.161 | reverse complement strand
CCTGATAACAGTCGGTGGAGCACCAATCGAAGTGATCAGGGAATACATTGAAACACAGGGTGAGAAACATGAAAAAGAGTAATAAAGCCTTCCAATTCCGCATTTATCCAACGGAAGAACAGAAAGAATTGTTTGCGAAGACATTCGGATGTTGTAGATTCATCTATAACCAGATGCTGTCGGATAAGATCGAAGAATATAAGAAGACCGGGAAGATGCTGAAGACTACACCGGCAGCATATAAAAAAGAATTTTCGTGGTTGAAGGAAGTAGATTCTCTTGCTTTGGCAAATGTGCAGCTCCATCTGGAACGGGCGTACAGGAATTTCTTTGAACGTCCGGAGATTGGGTTTCCGAAATTCAAGTCAAAGCATCATAG
>NZ_JBNPLX010000098.1:0-402 GCF_050313695.1 Bariatricus sp. SGI.161 | reverse complement strand
ATATAAGGAGTGATTTGTTATGTATATAAACATTACTGGTAGTCAAAACAACAAGGACGTATATATTTACCAATCTTACAGAAAAGAAAACGGAAAATCGTCTTCTCGCATTTACAAAAAACTTGGAAAATACAATGACCTTTTAGAACAGTTTTCAGGCGACAAAGAAAAAATGATGGATTGGGCCAAGGCAGAAGCGGCGAAAGAAACTGCCCTTTATAATCAGCAAAGAGAACAAATCTCTGTAAGATTTTCTCAAACAGCACGTATTCCTTTGGAGGAAGAACGTTTATTCAACATAGGATATCTCTTTTTGCAGCAGTTATGTTCCGAATTAAGACTAACTAACATTTGCAGGAACATTCGTAACCGTCATAAATTCACTTACGACTTTCACGCGAT
>NZ_JBNPLX010000097.1:0-406 GCF_050313695.1 Bariatricus sp. SGI.161 | reverse complement strand
GGGTATATCCATCTTTCTCTATTAAATCCTGATATGCCAGAAGCAGATCTGTCCATTTGTATTTTTTCAGTCGGCGCCGGATTTGGCGAAGCTCCTGTTCCGTATGACTTCCTGGAGAAGTCTTGGGTCTGTGACTTCGATCCTCCAGGCTTGCTAAGGTTCCGTCGTACCGTGAAATCCATTTATAAACCGTTTTACGGCTCACACGATAACGGATTGCCGTTTCGGTTACAGAATGTTTCTGTGCATACTTAACCATGCGTTGACGTTGGTATTTCTGTTGTGATAAGATTGACATACAAGGATTCTCCTTTCGTTAAGATCATTGGTTTTTCGTCAACTCCAATATATCATATCGAAGTGAATCCTTGTTTTTTATTTGTTACCTATCTATTGTATCCCAACA
>NZ_JBNPLX010000096.1:0-428 GCF_050313695.1 Bariatricus sp. SGI.161 | reverse complement strand
ACGGATTTACTGATGCTGCCGGTCTTGAACAGGCAGAAGCACAGAAGCACCGTATAGCCCATGCAGCCCCAGATTGCGCCGGATATGTCAGAAGCGGAAGCAATGTTCTGTATCAGCACCGCATAGATACCGACAACAACCATGATCAAAAAGGCTTGGAAGCCCAGCGCCAGCAGGGATTTCAAGTAGTTCTGGCCCATGCCGCGCCATTCGCTGTTTCCCATTGTGGCAAGGGGGATAGGCCCTAACGAGGTCACGACGTAAATTTCAATCATACGGCCATAGGTCACAAGGAAAATACAGATGGCGAGAATGTTCATGGTAAGGCCCACCACAAGGGTCTGGAACCACAGGCCCAGAAGCCCGCCCACGCTCATAGCCTCCAACTGGCTTTCAAGGTCAGGTATCAGGCTGTTAAAGTCCACGGA
>NZ_JBNPLX010000095.1:0-430 GCF_050313695.1 Bariatricus sp. SGI.161 | reverse complement strand
GACGGATTCTAACGCTTGTCCAACGAACGGCAACCATCCCATCCATCTTCTCGCCTGACATCACCCAAATCCGCAACTCCCTCATCTGGGAGAATTCCTGCGCGTCATGCAGAGAGAAAGATATCAGTAAAGATGTCGTCAAAAAACTGGCAGAATAACTAACTGATTCTTTCATTGAAATAATGATGAATAGTATAAAAATATCGCTCCCCATTGCGCTTCGCGCCATGAATTCCTCCAGATGAGTTCGTTCATTAATTGGGAATGTCAGGCGCAAGGGAGCTGGATAGGCTGGTCTGTTTCCGTCTAGCCAAGCGATAGAATCCGTTACAGAAAAAAGAGTTGCAATTCCGTGTGAGAATTTGGCATCCAGCCAAATTCGAAAGGACTGCTGAATCGAGAAATTATCCAAATTTCTCGGTGAATCAGT
>NZ_JBNPLX010000094.1:0-430 GCF_050313695.1 Bariatricus sp. SGI.161 | reverse complement strand
AACGGATTCTAACGCTTGTCCAACGAACGGCAACCATCCCATCCATCCTCTCGCCTGACATCCCCCAAATCCGCAACTTCCTCATCTGGAAGAATTCCTGCGCGTCATGCAGAGGGAAAGATCATAGTAAAGATATTGTCAAAAAACTGGCAGAATAACTAACTGAATCTTCCATTGAAGTAATGACGAATAGTATAAAAACATCGCTCCCCATTGCGCTTCGCGCCAGGAATTCCTCCAGATGAGTTTGTTCAGTAATTGGAAATGTCAGGCGCAAGGGAGCTGGATCGGTTGGTCTGTATCCGTTTATCCAAGCACTAGAATCCGTTACAGAAAAAAGAGTTGCAATTCCGTGTGAGAATTTGGCATCCGGCCAAATTCGAAAGGACTGCTGAATCGAGAAATTATCCAAATTTCTCGGTGAATCAGT
>NZ_JBNPLX010000093.1:0-450 GCF_050313695.1 Bariatricus sp. SGI.161 | reverse complement strand
GATTGTCGGAATCTTCATTGTCTGTAGTGCATGAAACAGTATACGGGTCTGTGCCTGTATGCCATCCTTTGCAGAAACTAATAATACTGCTCCGTCTAAAACGGATAAAGAACGGTATACTTCCGCCAAAAAATCCATATGACCTGGCGTATCTATAATGTTGACTTTTACATCCTCCCACTGAAAAGATGTCACTGCTGTCTGGATAGTGATTCCCCTTTGACACTCCAAATTCATTGTATCTGTTCTTGTTGTGCCTTTATCTACACTCCCTAGTTCTGTAATCGCACCACTGGTATACAATAAACTCTCCGTTAAAGTTGTCTTTCCTGCGTCAACGTGAGCCAGAATTCCTAAGTTAATTATTTTCATGTGATTTTCCTCCTATCAACACCCAAAAAGGGCATAAAAATACCCAGTGATAAATACTCCTATCACTGGGTAAATAAA
>NZ_JBNPLX010000092.1:0-451 GCF_050313695.1 Bariatricus sp. SGI.161 | reverse complement strand
GTTATTTACCCAGTGATAGGAGTATTTATCACTGGGTATTTTTATGCCCTTTTTTGGGTGTTGATAGGAGGAAAATCACATGAAAATAATTAACTTAGGCATTCTGGCTCACGTTGACGCAGGAAAGACAACATTAACGGAAAGTTTATTGTATACCAGTGGTGCAATTGCAGAACCAGGGAGCGTAGATGAAGGCACAACAAGGACAGATACAATGAATTTGGAGCGTCAAAGGGGAATCACTATCCAGACAGCAGTGACATCTTTTCAGTGGGAGGATGTAAAAGTCAACATTATAGATACGCCAGGCCATATGGATTTTTTGGCGGAAGTATACCGTTCTTTATCCGTATTAGACGGAGCAGTATTATTAGTTTCTGCAAAGGATGGCATACAGGCACAGACCCGTATACTGTTTCATGCACTACAGATAATGAAGATTCCGACAATT
>NZ_JBNPLX010000091.1:0-454 GCF_050313695.1 Bariatricus sp. SGI.161 | reverse complement strand
TCCAATAGCCCCAAAACACTTATATGTTTTCGGGCATATAAAATTACATGATAAAAGTATTCTTAAACTGGGTACAAAAAACTAAGCCCCATATTAAAAGTGAAACGGGACTGCTACTTTTTGTTCCCACTATCAAATTGACAGTTTATTTAAGAATACCTTGCCGCATATTTATTAACTCCTTGTATAATACTGAATCTAATTATATTCCTTAACCCTTTATTTGTCAAGCTGACAAACTAAAGCAGAAAAAGCGGCAGGATTTCCCCCTGCCACTAATCATCTGTTTATGCAAAAATAATTTCCTTTTCCACAATCTCCCTCGCACAAGCCCTTATGTTATTGAGGCATCCTGTCCATTCTAAGGCGTTTTCTGCCTTTAGCTGTTCCGTTATGCCCTGTGCCTGTTTCATACCCTCTATGAGCCTTTCAAAGCGTTCCTGTGCCTGTCTGT
>NZ_JBNPLX010000090.1:0-455 GCF_050313695.1 Bariatricus sp. SGI.161 | reverse complement strand
CATCCTAATCCCTTTTGCTCACTTCAGATGCTCTGCTGGACGCCCTCATTATTACTCGCCCAGTTACCCTCCTAAATTTGTTTAATTACTTCTAATATTTTCTTCATCTTCTACCTTCGCCGATTTAATCCAGTTCACATCATTCATATACTTATGACATTTCCCATCTTCCTTGCAGTAAGCAACGCACCGTTCTTTGATGCATTCATTCAATTGTATTCTCTGATAGTCTCCATGACCTACCATCATTGCTTTTTCCCATACTACTTGCGTAAGATCAGGGCAGAACTTCAATCCTTGTATACTCATATCTTCTACTCCTCCACCTGCTTGTGCGATCCGTGAAGCATTTCACCTGTTCCTCCGCCCAGATTACTAAGATGCATTGGCTTAATACCAAGATTTTCACAAAGCAAGTTCAAAGCGCTCTGTACTTCACAATCTCTGATAAACTG
>NZ_JBNPLX010000089.1:0-586 GCF_050313695.1 Bariatricus sp. SGI.161 | reverse complement strand
AGCGATTCGTAAAAAGCTGTGGAAGGAAACTTTCTGGAGTCAGAGTTTCTGTCTGATAACAGCCGGTGGAGCACCAATCGAAGTGATCAGGGAATACATTGAAACACAGGGTGAGAAACATGAGAAAGAGTAATAAAGCCTTCCAATTCCGCATTTATCCAACGGAAGAACAGAAAGAATTGTTTGCGAAGACATTCGGATGTTGTAGATTCATCTATAACCGGATGCTATCGGATAAGATCGAAGAATATAAGAAGACCGGGAAGATGTTGAAGACTACACCGGCTGCCTATAAAAAAGATTTTCCGTGGTTGAAGGAAGTAGATTCTCTTGCCCTGGCGAATGTGCAGCTCCATCTGGAACGGGCGTACAGGAATTTCTTTGAACGTCCGGAGATTGGGTTTCCGAAATTCAAGTCAAAGCATCATAACCGGAATGCATATACTACGAATCTGGTGAATGGGAATATTCGAATTTTTGATAACGGAATCAAACTCCCAAAAGCCGGTGTTGTAAAGGCGAAGATCCACAGACAGATTCCGGAAGGGTTCCGGATGAAGGCTGTGACAGTGAGAAGACAACCTTC
>NZ_JBNPLX010000088.1:0-592 GCF_050313695.1 Bariatricus sp. SGI.161 | reverse complement strand
TAAATAGCAAGTTGCTGTTGAACGGAGACTATGAATTCAGAATGATAGCTCCATGCGTATATGGTCAGTCGTATTCTCGCCCGTTTTGCCCAATCAATATAATTGACCCAGATAGATATAGCATATCAATAAAACAGGTTACTATCGAAGGAATGGGCGATATTACTAGCTCATGCTCTATTGAGAAAATCAAACAAAATGGAATCACTTTAAAGAGTACATATAATTCATCGACTAATCCAATAGTGGTTGTTCTTACAATAACGCCAAAGTAATTAGTTACTTCCAATTATTTTTAATATTCTAGCCCCAGACACTGCACTTCCTTTTTGGAAACTTGTAATTTTTGCAGTGTTACCGGACAGAAGAATATTTGTATCAAGAAAATATGAGGAATTGCTAAACGGTGGAAATCCGATTTTTGATGAGATTCCGTACAATTCTTCAGGAATTATGTTCGTGAATGGCTGACTTCCATTGTCGTACAGAGATATTACTACATATACTTTTGAATAATTTTTTACAGAATCTGTAAGAGTATATGTACCGGCTGCCGTTATAGCCGTGTCATACAATATCTTCTTCCTATTTA
>NZ_JBNPLX010000087.1:0-597 GCF_050313695.1 Bariatricus sp. SGI.161 | reverse complement strand
AGTAGATGAGTGTAGCAGATGGACATACCGAGAGATGTATGATGAGCATAGTACCTATAGTTCAAAAGATTTTTTACTCAAACTAATACAGCACGCACCGTTTCCGATTCGAGAAGTTCAGACGGATAATGGATGTGAATTCACAAATCGGCTGTTGGTGATTAAGAGCAAACACCTCACCATGTTTGAGAAAGCGTTGGAGGAACTGGGAATCTTATATCACCGGATCCAGATAGCAACCCCAAGACATAATGGGAAAGTGGAGAGACAGCATCGTCAGGATGAAGCACGGTTTTATAAGCAAATGCGGATGTATAATCTGGAAGATGGACGAAAACAGCTTGCAGTATATCAGAAGAAATCAAACAACTATATAAAAACGTGTTTAGGAATGAGAAGTCCGAATACCGTTGTAAGAATGTATCAAAATGTTATGTTTTAGAATAGCCAAGGGCGACAGCATAGAGTGCTGCCGCCGTGAACCAGTATATCATGAAGGATAATGTCAAGGTCAGGTAGTATTCCTTTTAGGAATCTCCACCTTTCCCTTGACATTATATGAGGGGTGAAGTGTTACCAATCATTGACACCTATACA
>NZ_JBNPLX010000086.1:0-705 GCF_050313695.1 Bariatricus sp. SGI.161 | reverse complement strand
TCAATGCCCCTGATGGGGCAAGTATCAATAAGCTATCCCCGCCTGCCCGGCGGTTCGATTTCTAGCCCGAAAACGGGCATAACAACTATATTTTGTCCAGATATGGACATAAATTCAGTCTGGAAACAGACATATTTTATGCAGAGAGCAGACGCAATGCTTCTTCCCTGATATTGATTGCCGCATTCACGTCCCTGTCGTTCGTGTAACCACAATCACAACGATATACTCTCTCTGACAATGGCAGGATCTGTTTGACCTTTCCACACTTACTGCACCTTTTGCTGGATGGAAAGAACCTGTCCACCTTTACAAGCTGTCCTCCACGGTCTTCCAGCTTATAATCCAGCATGCCCAGCAACATTCCATAGCCGTTATCCGCAACACTCTTCCCGAAATTCAGGCTCCTGCTCATTGCCTTCATGTTCAGATCCTCGACGGCAACCACATCATACTCATCTGCCAGTTTTCGACTCAACTTATGATGAAAGTCTCTTCTCTGGTTTTTGACCTTCTCATGGCAGAGTGCCACCTTTTTCTTTTGTTTCTGATAATTCGAACTTCCACACTTACAACGTGACAGCTTTCGCTGCTCTCTGTTCAGCCGTTTTTCAGACCTTCGGTAGTAATCCGGATATTCGCATTTACTTCCATCGGAAAATACTGCCAGTCCATGCATCGCATAATCAATACCGATAACCTTCA
>NZ_JBNPLX010000085.1:0-718 GCF_050313695.1 Bariatricus sp. SGI.161 | reverse complement strand
CGTAGTCGTCAGATTGACCGTGCACTGAAAATGATTCAGTCTCCAGGAAAATGCAGACGAGGAAAGAATCAAAACGACCCTGCACGATTCATTCAAAAGACTAGCATTACACCAGATGGTGAAATCGCAGATAAGTCGGTTTATGAATTGGATGAAGAACGCATAAATGAAGAATCCATGTATGATGGTTTTTATGCTGTTGTAACAAACCTTGAAGATAACCCAGCGGAAATCATTAAGATTAACAAGCAACGTTGGGAAATCGAAGAAAACTTTCGAATCATGAAATCCGATTTTGAAGCCAGACCCGTCTATGTACAGAGAGACGATCGTATCAAAGCACATTTTCTTACGTGTTATATCAGTCTCTTAGTATATAGATTATTAGAAAAGAAACTGGGGGAAGGGTTTACATGCACTCAGATTTTGGAAACATTACGTGGTATGAATATGACACTATTAAGCAAGGACAGTGGTTACATTCCTTCTTACAAACGCACAAAACTAACAGATGCTCTTCACAGTTCATTTGGATTAAGAACAGACTTTGAATTTATATCAAAAGCCTCCATGCGAGGAATTATTTCAAAGACAAAAAAGATAACTAGCACAAAAGCAAAAATATAGCACATATCGATGCAAACGAACAAACAGCCACATAGCCCATAAATACAGGCTTTGCGGCTGTTTTGTCTTTTATTAACTGTCAAAGATGGGA
>NZ_JBNPLX010000084.1:0-730 GCF_050313695.1 Bariatricus sp. SGI.161 | reverse complement strand
CTCCTAGGTTTCTGACACCACCATCAGGCTTTGGTATCTCCACTCTTCGTACTGGTTGAGGTTTGTATTTTCTTGTCCTCAGCTGTTCCTTGATGATTTCGCCGTTCTTTGCAAGATGTTCCTTGAGTTCTGTGTACTTCATTCCGTCCACTCCCTCTGCACCTTTGTTTCGTACGACTTGCAGATATGCTCTGTTGAGATTATCGCTAGATAAAATCTGCTCCATTAGACTACCTGTGTCCATGCGTTCTTTCCTTTCCGTCTCGCTTGATTTGACCATCTTTTACTCGATTGGTTACGGCAGATGTTGTCATTTCTGCAATACGAGACATACTCAAACTTATTGATTGTTCACCCCTTCGCTCCATTTCCGTTACAGAAACTTCTTCACTACTATGGGTTCGGCTGACTTCTCACAGTTCGTTGTTACTAGGCTAATGAAACCTCTGTGAGACCTCCACGCTTAAGGTGCACGCTCTTTCCTCTCATCTATCCGCCACATTTACTCGTACTTCCAGCAACTTTTGGACTTCATCTTCTTTTGCAGACTTATCCGTATTTCCGAGCCTTATATGTGATTTCTGTCCGTCGGACCAAGAGTTTGCTTACAGCTTCCTTCAGATTCCACCTCACGATGGACACCCTTGCTGTTCGGCTATACACTTCCTCGTTGCCTAGGCGTGTTCGGGACTTTCACCCGTTAGAGCGCGCCCATGGCGCGCAAACAAAA
>NZ_JBNPLX010000083.1:0-745 GCF_050313695.1 Bariatricus sp. SGI.161 | reverse complement strand
TCTCACAGATTTGATCTATGCGAGAATCCTATCTCCTTCCAGCAAGATGAGCAGTTATTCTTTCTGTCATTCTCTTTTGGAACCGCCTAAATATTCTTTGCAGAATATTTATCGTGCTCTTTCTGTTATGGCGGAGGAATCGGATTACATCCAAGAAGAACTTTATCGAAATTCAAACTTTGTTCATCATCGAAATTCAAAAATCTTGTATTACGATTGCACGAATTACTATTTCGAAATCGAAGAAGAAAGTGGTGACAAAAAATACGGTAAAAATAAAGAACACAGGCCGAATCCAATCGTTACTATGGGACTTTTTATGGATGCTGATGGCATACCGCTTGCTTTTGATATCTTCCCTGGAAATCAAAACGAACAGCTCACACTAAAACCATTAGAGACAAAAGTAATTAAAGATTTTGATTGCAGCAAATTTATCTTTTGTTCGGATGCCGGCTTAGGAAGCGTAAAAAACAGATTTCTAAACAGCTTTGGGAATCGTTCTTATGTGATTACTTACTCATTAAAAAAAATGAAACAGGAAGATCGTGAAATAGCCTTGAATCCGACTCAATTTAAAGTTCCCGGTTCGAATAAAATGATTGATCTAAGAACCCTTGACGAAACGGATCCAGATGTATTTCATACGGTTTATTACAAAGAAGTACCCCTTGTGACCGGAGATATGGATGAAACGATTATTGTTACTTACTCTCCTAAATATAAAGCTTATCAACAAAAAATC
>NZ_JBNPLX010000082.1:0-745 GCF_050313695.1 Bariatricus sp. SGI.161 | reverse complement strand
CCTCACAGATTTAATCTATGCAAGAATCCTATCTCCTTCCAGCAAGATGAGCAGCTATTCTTTCTGTCGTTCTCTTTTGGAACCGCCTAAATATTCTTTGCAGAATGTTTATCGTGCTCTTTCTGTTATGGCGGAGGAATCGGATTACATCCAAGAAGAACTTTATCGAAATTCAAACTTTGTTCATCATCGTAATTCAAAAATCTTGTATTACGATTGCACGAATTACTATTTCGAAATCGAAGAAGAAAGTGGTGACAAAAAATACGGTAAAAATAAAGAACACAGGCCAAATCCAATCGTTACTATGGGACTTTTTATGGATGCTGATGGCATACCGCTTACTTTTGATATTTTCCCTGGAAATCAAAACGAACAGCTCACACTAAAACCATTAGAGACAAAAGTAATTAAAGATTTTGATTGCAGCGAGTTTATCTTTTGTTCGGATGCCGGCTTAGGAAGCGTAAAAAACAGATTTCTAAACAGCTTTGGGAATCGTTCTTATGTGATTACTTACTCGTTAAAAAAAATGAAACAGGAAGATCGTGAAATAGCCTTGAATCCAACTCAATTTAAAGTTCCCGGTTCGAATAAAATGATTGATCTAAGAACCCTTGACGAAACGGATCCGGATGTATTTCATACAGTTTATTACAAAGAAGTCCCCCTTGTGACCGGAGATATGGATGAAACGATTATTGTTACTTACTCTCCTAAATATAAAGCTTATCAACAAAAAATT
>NZ_JBNPLX010000081.1:0-794 GCF_050313695.1 Bariatricus sp. SGI.161 | reverse complement strand
TGCCAAGCTTTCGCACTCCACCATCTGGTTTGGGAATCTCAACACGTCTTACTGGAGACGGAGTGTACTTCCCTCTATAGATACGGTCAGTTAACTCTTGTTGATGCTCCCTAAGATACGGAAGAGCCTCTTCAATAGTCATTCCATCAATTCCTGGCGCTCCCTTGTTTGCCTTAACTCTCTTATACGCTCTGTTTAGGTTATCCTTATGCAGTATCGTTTCCAAGAGTCTCGGCTGTGCACTGTCTCTTTCTTTCCATATCCGATTGAATGACCTAGACGCTTTCGCATACCCTTCATGTTCCGCACTATCTCTTTGCGAACAGCCATTGTTTTCAATGTTTTCTGCCATTACTGGTCATTCCTCCTTTCTCGGTCATACTTAAGACTCCTACTGATTTGGTCCTTCACCTTTCGGCTACTATGACCTCTGCTGACTTCTGTGCGTTCAGCACTACTTTAGGTAGTGGTTACCTCTTTCAAGGCATATCGCACAGACCTCCCTAGGTACCACACGTTTCTTCCTCTCCATCCATCTGCCTCATCTATCATGCATGGTTCCGTGTAGTTATTGGGCTTCAACTTGTATGGCAGTCTTACCCTCATGCATAACCTCATATGAGATTTCTGTTCGTCAGACCAGAGATTTGTCCGTGAGTTAGTATGTTCCTCACATCCGGCTTCCTTCAGATTCGAGGTCACCCTCGACACCCTTGCCTTCGACTATATCCTTCCCACTACCGGGCGGATTTGGGACTTTAACCCTTGAGAAACGTGCGCCGCTAGGCGCACCA
>NZ_JBNPLX010000080.1:0-877 GCF_050313695.1 Bariatricus sp. SGI.161 | reverse complement strand
ATAGATGGTAAAGCCAATAATGAAAGATGTGTTCTTTCTGGGACACGCCTTAGTGCCCAGACAAAAGGTCTGGTAGACCTTTTGGTCGGGAAAGTCAGAACCTGCTACAAAGGCAGATCTGCAGGTGGGAAAGGATCTACAGGACACCTTACAGGCAAATCGTGCCGGTTGTGTAGGCATGGCTGCAAATATCCGCGAAGGCAAAGTGAGAATGCATCATGCTGGCATGTAAGCATGCGAGCGTGCCTGCGACTGAGTGCGTAGCACGAAGTGATTGGTGTGAAAAAGAGAGTGATCATTGTAAATATGGGATTCGTAGATATCGTGATGTTTAATCCGGTTCTACTGAGCAAGGATACTCCGTATGAAACAGAAGAAGGATGTCTGTCTCTTTCCGGTGTGAGGAAAACAAAACGATATGAGAATATCGAAGTAGAATATTTTGATATGAACTGGAAAAGCAACGACAGAAACTCAGCGGCTGGCCGGCACAGATCTGTCTGCATGAACTGGATCATCTGGAAGGTATTTTGATTTAAAGATATTTGAAATTACGGGAGTGACTGCTTATGGCATCGGAACGAACCGATGAATTATACAAGGTTTTGCTGGACAGAGGATATCCCAAAGAGTTCTGTGCAGAAATTACCTATAAAAATATGAACACAGACTATACTGCCACAAGGATGCTGGAATATCTTTTATAGGCACAACTTTAGTCTAGATATATATGCGCAAGAACTGCTTGCGTCGATATTTTGCGGATGCAAGAGCCACTTTCTTGATAAATGATCCTTTGACATATAGACTATGGTTACGGAGGTGCGAAATACATGGATTTTGGAGAACAGATTAAAAGTATTCGAAAGAGGGAAAA
>NZ_JBNPLX010000079.1:0-1022 GCF_050313695.1 Bariatricus sp. SGI.161 | reverse complement strand
CGCCAGCATTTCATCCGAAAGCTCCGGGGCGAGGATTTGCAGGAAACTCACCGCGCCGTATTTCCCGCTCATGCCAAAGGTTTTTGCATTACCGAAGCACAGGGAGGACGGGGCGATAAAATCCCTGGTGGAAAGGCCGGAGGGGGTCATCCACTTCCAGTCAAAATTGAACAGCTCCCCGTCCGGGTGAAACACACCATGCAGCACCGCAAGCCGTTCCTTGCCGTTCATCACATGGGCCACAGCTCCCATCGTCTTGAAGTAACCTAAGAGGTCAAGGCCGATGCGGTTCAGTCTGGCCCTTGCAGATTTCGGGCTGTCGGCCTCAATGGTGAACGTCAGGTACTTGGTCTTAACGATGCCGTTGTTGCCGTTTGCAAGCTGCTTTTGCAGGATGCCGGTGTACTCGGCCCGGATGTCGTCAAAGTCGTCCCCCTGCGGCGCGATCTCAAAGCTCTTGGCGTACTGCACCGGGTCAACCCTGCGGTTCAGGAACGAAAACTGGACGTGGATAGAGGCGTCCACATAGTTGTAGAGGTCGCACAGGTGTTCAAAGATGGCCGTCTTGGTGTCCGGCTGGGCGAGCTGATAGCTGATGTCCTCAAAGGCAATGCACTTGGAAAAGGTGTTTTTCGTCAGGCGGCACACGCCGTCCGGGTACATGGCCTCATACGGGATGGTGGCCTGCGCCGTATGGGGCTTGCCGTCTCCCTTGTACTTGCGGATTACCGCGTCAATTTCTTTTCGCTGGGCGCGGGTCAGCTTTGTTTTTTCGGGTTCTTTTGGGATTTCTTTTTTGGACAATGGCCTTTACCTCCTGTTCCATTTGATGCTGCCGCATAAGGGCGGCGTAGGCGTTGTTGGTCTGGTAGGGGCGCTCTTTGGGGCGGAGGAAGCAGCACTGAATCATCTGCATTACCACCACTTCAAGGGGCTGGCCGTGACGCTCATACATGGCAAGCAAAAAGCCCGGAAGCATGATAAACACCATGAGCAGGGCCGCCGCACTGGTGGAGAGATAG
>NZ_JBNPLX010000078.1:0-1044 GCF_050313695.1 Bariatricus sp. SGI.161 | reverse complement strand
ACACGGCGGTTTCAATAGTTGACGTGCACGGACTGATAGGCTGTGGCTAAATCATAAAAGCCACCGTTTATCAGTCTTTCTTTTGACATGGCTCGTTTTACCGTTGTGAGGTTGGCGCACAACCAATGTCCTTTTCGGCTATTAGCCGCCATACATGCGTAGTATTCTGGTATACCCATCTTAATCAGATTTCTCTTCTTTGTTTTGGGTAGTTTCCACTGTTTCCATATGCACATACGTATTCTGTGATAGAGCCATCCGTTGATGTCATCTATGTTATTCTTCATGCTCGCTATCCCATAGTAGTTAAGCCATCCTCTTGCATAAACCTTGATTTTCTCAAGGCTAGGCTTGATTGACTGTACAGACTTACGGGAAGATAACTCTTTCAGCCTAGACTTAAACTTCTTCCATGACTTTGGATGAACTCTGACATAAATGCCACTTCCGTTCCTTCCCAACGCAAAGCCAAGGAATTTAAAATTTCGGATTGCAAACACGCTGACAATTCGGCTTTTCTCTCTGTTAACTGTTAATTTCAGCTTCTCTTCAAGATATCTCGTACTGCTTTCCAAAAGTCTCTCCGAAGCTCGTTTGCTCTTTGCAAGGAGCACAATGTCGTCCGCATATCTGATGCATGGAACTCCTCTCTTCAAGAACTCTTGGTCAAACTCATTGAGGTAGATGTTCGCAAGCAGTGGTGACAGATTCCCTCCCTGTGGAGAGCCTTCCTCTGTTTCCATGACCACCCCATTTTCCATTACCCCACTTTTCAGATAACGTTTAATGAGCTGTACTACACGTTCATCCTTCACGTTCTTCCGAAGGAGATTGATAAGGATTTCGTGATTCAGTGTATCAAAGTATTTCGATAAATCCAATACTACTGCAAATGTGTAGCCTTGCTCTGCATACTCCTTCACTTTAAGAATTGCATCTTTTGCACTTCTGTTTGGACGATAGCCGAAGCTATCATCTGCAAACAGCGGTTCATAGATTGGCACTAACATTTGGGTTATTGCCTGTTGAAGGGTTCGGTCTATC
>NZ_JBNPLX010000077.1:0-1046 GCF_050313695.1 Bariatricus sp. SGI.161 | reverse complement strand
GGCCAGCATTTCATCCGACAGCTCCGGGGCGAGGATTTGCAGGAAACTCACCGCGCCGTATTTGCCGCCCATGCCAAAGGTTTTTGCATTGCCAAAGCACAGGGAGGACGGGGCGATAAAGTCCTTGGTGGAAAGGCCGGAGGGGGTCATCCACTTCCAGTCAAAATTGAACAGCTCCCCGTCCGGGTGGAACACACCATGCAGCACCGCAAGCCGCTCTTTGCCGTTCATCACATGGGCCACGGCTCCCATCGTCTTGAAATAGCCTAAGAGGTCAAGGCCGATGCGGTTCAGTCTGGCCCTTGCGGATTTCGGGCTATCGGCCTCAATGGTGAACGTCAGGTACTTGGTCTTGACGATGCCGTTGTTGCCGTTTGCAAGCTGCTTTTGCAGGATGCCGGTGTACTCGGCCCGGATGTCGTCGAAGTCGTCCCCCTGCGGTGCGATCTCAAAGCTCTTGGCGTACTGCACCGGGTCAACCCTGCGGTTCAGGAACGAAAACTGGACGTGGATAGAGGCGTCCACATAGTTGTAGAGGTCGCAAAGATGTTCAAAGATGGCCGTCTTGGTGTCCGGCTGGGCGAGCTGATAGCTGATGTCCTCAAAGGCAATGCACTTGGAAAAGGTGTTTTTCGTCAGGCGGCACACGCCGTCCGGGTACATGGCCTCATAGGGGATGGTGGCCTGCGCCGTATGGGGCTTGCCGTCGCCCTTGTACTTGCGGATTACTGCGTCAATTTCTTTTCGCTGGGCGCGGGTCAGCTTTGTTTTTTCGGTTTCTCTTGGGATTTCTTTTTTGGACAATGGCCTTTACCTCCTGTTCCATTTGATGCTGCCGCATTAGGGCGGCGTAGGCGTTGTTGGTCTGGTAGGGGCGCTCCTTGGGGCGGAGGAAGCAGCACTGAATCATCTGCATTACCACCACTTCAAGGGGCTGGCCGTGACGCTCATACATGGCAAGCAAAAAGCCCGGCAGCATGATAAAGACCATAAGCAGGGCCGCCGCACTGGTGGAGAGATAGTCACGGGTGAGAAAGTATAACGGA
>NZ_JBNPLX010000076.1:0-1116 GCF_050313695.1 Bariatricus sp. SGI.161 | reverse complement strand
AACAGACAGATTTGTACAACAAGCCATTGCACAGGTACTAACACCAATCTATGAGGAACAATTCCATGACCACAGTTATGGATTCAGACCGAATAGGTGTGCACAGCAAGCAATCCTAACAGCACTTGATATGATGAATGATGGCAATGATTGGATTGTAGACATTGACTTGGAAAAGTTCTTTGACACAGTGAATCATGACAAGCTGATGACCTTAATTGGAAGAACAATCAAGGATGGAGATGTCATCTCCATTGTGAGAAAGTATCTTGTCAGTGGAATTATGATTGATGATGAGTATGAAGACTCTGTAATAGGAACACCGCAAGGAGGAAATCTTTCTCCGCTATTAGCGAATATCATGCTCAATGAACTTGACAAAGAAATGGAAAAGCGAGGGCTCAATTTCGTGCGATATGCGGATGACTGTATCATTATGGTTGGAAGTGAAATGTCTGCAAATCGAGTAATGAGAAATATTTCTCGATTTATTGAGGAGAAACTAGGGCTTAAAGTCAACATGACAAAAAGTAAAGTGGATAGACCGCAAGGACTCAAATACCTTGGATTTGGATTCTATTTTGATTCAAGAGCACACCAATATAAGGCGAAACCACATGCAAAATCAGTTGAGAAGTTAAAGAAGAGGATGAAGGAACTCACCTGTCGTAGCTGGGGTGTAAGCAACAGCTACAAAGTGGAGAAAATCAATCAACTTATCAGAGGGTGGGTTAACTACTTCAAGATAGGAAGTATGAAACATCTGTGCAGAGAAATGGATAAACATATCCGATTCAGACTTCGAATGTGTATATGGAAACAATGGAAAACACCACAAAACAGGGCAAAGAATTTAATGAAACTAGGCGTGCCCCAATGGGCGGCAAAGCGAACATCCTATGCTAAAGGGTTCGCAAGAGTATGTCGAGGTTCAGATGTAAGCCAAGCTATAAGCAATAAGAGACTAACCTCATTCGGATTAGTCTCAATGTTAGATTACTACACCGAAAGGTGTGTTACTTGTTAAGTTGATTGAACCGCCGTGTACCGAACGGTACGCACGGTGGTGTGAGAGGTCGGAATTTCTCAATCAAGAGAAATTCCTCCTACTCGATT
>NZ_JBNPLX010000075.1:0-1398 GCF_050313695.1 Bariatricus sp. SGI.161 | reverse complement strand
CTTTATAGGAAATTTCTCAAATCGTGAAAAATAGTGTATAATGTATGGGAAATAAAAAAGGGCATAACAAAAGAGCGAAAGTTGGCGATTTCGCGATGACTTTGATTATGAAGTTTTTTGTTTTTTGGTGTGACTGCACTGTTTGACGATTGAGACTGCACATGTACTTATGGACTTATCCATATCCCATGACCTTTCGGTATCGTTCAAATAGTGCAGTTTTTTTGTGGTAAACTTCCAACACCAACATAGAAGTGCCACACTTTGGACATTTAAGAGGATCATATCCAAAAGAAAGAAGAATGGAATGTCTCCAATTAAGAAGCGTACGAAGATATCGTTTCTTTTCAGTAGAGATACATTTATGCAGTTTCTTTTCCTGTTTGTGGTGCTTGGCATAGATGCCATAGTAGCGTAACATTTTAAAATGCTTTTCAGGAATATGTACAATTAACCTTTTGATGAAATCCAAGGCAGGAATACATTCGGTAACGGACTTATTATCTTCATGACGGGTATAATGAAATGTCACAAACTCACCATCGTATTTATCAATGCGAGAAGTTGCAATAGTAGGGCGTCCAAGATAACGACTAATGTATTTGATTGTGATATCCGGTGTACAGAGATTAGGCTTTGCACGGACGTAAAATCCGTCTGCGTGTTTGGTGTACATTTCATTTTTAACTTTTCGGAACGGCTTACCGATTTTATTCGTAAGACGTTCAAGAAGGACTTTGCGAAAAGCATTTCGTAGGAAGGTGTAGTCAAAATGTTTTACAGGTCTCCAAACAGTAAAATTACCTGCACCGCCTTCAGAAATAAGAGCGTGAATGTGTGGATTCCATTTTAAATCTCTGCCAAAGGTGTGTAAAACACAAATAAGTCCAGGAGTAAAGTTTTCGGTTTTATTCATTTTGGAAAACATACGGAGAACGACATCTCTGACAGAATGAAAGAGACAATTTAAAAGCGAGCGGTCTTTGAGAAAATAAATACGAAGTTCCTCAGGGATGGTGAAAACACAATGCCGATGAACACAAGAAATAAGTTTGCATGACATGGAGAAGGAACGTTTCAGATTGTACATGTTACCACAAGTAGGACAGAAACGGGATTTACAACGAAAAGGAGTAAATTTCATTTCACCACAATCTGGACACACAAAAAAGGCACCACCAAAGGATGGATCGCCACAATGGATCATCTTGGAGATGTTTTCGACTTCAGTTTGTCTGGGATGAAGTTCGTA
Organism: Bariatricus sp. SGI.161; assembly: GCF_050313695.1. NCBI lineage: Bacteria > Bacillati > Bacillota > Clostridia > Lachnospirales > Lachnospiraceae > Bariatricus > Bariatricus sp. SGI.161. The sequence goes on along the minus strand of NZ_JBNPLX010000075.1, from coordinate 146 downwards.
AAGGATATGCTCATAATAATCAATAAAAATCGTTTGTAATATATTACTCATGTAATTATTTTACAATAAAGAAACACAAAGAAAAACCCCCACCCCTCAAGAATGAGGGGCAGGGGAGCTGAGAGTGTGCTCAGCACACTTTTTTA
>NZ_JBNPLX010000073.1:0-1665 GCF_050313695.1 Bariatricus sp. SGI.161 | reverse complement strand
CAAGGGCACTGAAAAAGTCTGATTCTTTAAAATAGAATTAGGCTTTTTTTTGTGAAGAAGTTATAATAGAAGAAAGGAAAGGGGATTTCAAAAATGCTGAAGGATCATTCACAAATGACACTATCTTTATCACCATATCAAGGACTTTATGATGCGATTATTCCAGCAAACCATCTTTTGCGCAGAATAAAAGAAAATATTGATTTCAGCTTTGTAAATCCCATGCTTCGTAAGCAATACTGTGAGAATTTTGGACGTCCTGCCAAAGAACCGGAACTGATGTTTAAACTGCTGTTTTTGAAAAAATTATATGATTTGTCAGACGAACGGCTAATTAACAGTGCCCAGACCGACATGGCTTATAAATATTTTTTAGATATGGAACCGGAAGCCCGCATGGTCGACCCCAGTCTCCTGACAAAATTCCGCAAGACACGGATTACAGAAGATATCCTAGAGGAAATGTTGAAGGAAACCATACAACAGGCATTAGATAAAGGACTGATTAAATCAGGAACCATCATCGTTGATGCTACACACACGAATGCATCTGTCCGCGCAAAGTCACCGACACAGATTTTACGTGATTTGAGTAAGCAGTTACGGAAAGAAATTTATAAAAATGCATTTGAACTATCCGAAAAATTTCCTGAGAAACCTTCTTTGGAATCCAGCCTGGAAGAAGAGATTTCATATACTCACGAGCTATTATCTGCTTTAAAAGAAGATATTTTCGCTATTGAGAACAAAAAGATTCAGAAACTTTACGAAAAAATAAAGGAACTACTGGAAACAGAGAAGATTCGTGATATCCGTTCAAAAGACGATGAAGATGCACGTTTTGGACATAAAACACCAACCAGTACTTTTTATGGATATAAAAACCATCTGGCCATAACTGAAGAACGGCTGATTGCCGGGATCAGTGTAACAGATGGCGGAGCACCAGATGGTCAGGAGCTTCCAAATCTAATTGAGAGTGCCCAAAAAAGTGGAATCGAAGTGACCGAAATCATAGGTGATATGGCATATGTAAGTGAAGAAAACTTAGAGATATGTGGAGAAGAAATCACATTAATTGCAAGGACAAATACCGCAGTTGCAGCTGCCGCAGCAGCAGAACTGGAGGAAGGGTTCTCCTTCAATAAAGATGCTGGAAAACTACAGTGTCCTGCAGGCGAATTAGCAATGCGTGTTGAAAAACGTGAAGCCAAAAACGGTAATCAATATCATAATTACGTATTTAGCAAACGGAAATGTAAAAAATGTCCTTTGAAGGATAAGTGCCGGGTCGGGAACGGAAAGACACAAAGCTATTGTGTGACTCAAGTAAGTGAAAAAAATCGTGAACGTCTTGAATTTGAAGCAAGTGATGAATTTAAGGAACGATTAAAGATCCGTCATCGAATCGAAGAAAAGAATGGCGAACTGAAAGAAGCCCATGGTCTGCGAAGAGCAGATTCGACTGGGCTGTTTGCCATGCGGGTACAAATGTATTTTACGGCGTTTGTCGTAAATGCCAAAAGAATAACGCGGTTAGCGACATGTTTCGCAGGGTAAATACGGTACTATTCCTGCGTTTTTTATCAAAATCTGTATTCAGTTTTTTTAATATAGTAGATAAAGAAAAACTCCCACAAAAAATGGGAGTTTTTCAGTGCCCTT
>NZ_JBNPLX010000072.1:0-1686 GCF_050313695.1 Bariatricus sp. SGI.161 | reverse complement strand
CCTATCTCAATATTTGAAATTTGTCAATATATCTCTCCGACATATTTTTGAAATTTATCTCAATACCTTTGCAGGTATCAATTCATTGTTAATAAATCATTTGCCTTGTTTATCCATACACTTACCCTATCAGTTCTCGCTGGATCCATGTCCTTACATTCCTTCATTCTGTTTTATGGATAAAGGTACAAGGTAGACTTTTGCTTAATTGCTGCCTCATTGGGCTGATGGAGAATTCCTCCTTATCCCTGTACCTGTATCGGCACTATAAATCTGTTAAGCCGCCTGTAGCTGGCTCTTTCTATAACTTCCGAAGACAAGCTCCGGTTCATAATAAGCTTTCTTTTTTGACAGTGTAAATATAAGAGTAAGCACCTTCTTGCTTATAACTACCAGTGCCTGCATCTTTTTCAGCGGATTATTTTCCCTTGTTTTAAGGTAATTATAAAGCTGACGCAGTTCCTTATTGTTTGCCACCAGTGTTAGTGAAATCTGATACAACACACTTCGCAGATTTTTTCTTCCTCGTTTTGAAATACATGTTCCACTCTTATTTTTACCGGAACTGTCCTCTATCAAGTTATATCCTGCCATACGGCTCATCTGTCTTGCATTTTCAAAACGTAATGGGTCTCCCAATTCGCCCAGACATGTTGCAAGCGAAACTACTCCCATTCCAGTTATGCTCAACAGATATTCAGATACTTCTGTTTTCTTTAATGTTTCTGCCATCTCCGCTTCTAATGCTTCCAACTGGTTTGTTATTAATTCCAGTTCTTCCAGCAGTTGCTGTATTTTAAAGCGTGCGGCATATTCACCATAATCAACACCTATACTGTCTTTCGCAGCTTCTACCAGCTGTGCTGCCTTTTTTCTACCAACCGTCTTTTTGACTGCCTTCTTAATTTCATCCAAAACACCATCTTCCCCTAATTCCAATATAAACTTAGGAATAGGGCATACTTTCAGAAGATGCATGGATGCTTTTCCTTTAAAAGGCTGCTTAAATACTGTTTCGAACTCAGGAAAATATTCATCTAACACTGCAGTAATGGTGTTGATAATGGATTTTTTTCTCTTATTCATACTGTATCTGGTTGTTGTCAGCCCACGCAATTCTGCATAGACATCGTGTGGAAGATATGTCTCAAAATATCGTCCATCCTTAACCAGCCTTGCTATGGTAAGTGCATCCTTTTTATCTGATTTTGTCTGGCTGTTATCATCCAGCTCCTTTGCCCTTTTTGTATGATAAGGATTTACCAAAACAACTGTGATTTTTGCCTGTTTTAACAGGAAATTTGCAAATGCTTTCCAATAGTGTCCGGTTGGCTCCATTCCAACAATAACCTTATTAAAATCTTCCTGCTTGCAGATTTCATAAATCCTTGCTAAGATTGCATTGAAACCATTACGATTATTTTCAAATTTAAGAGCCTTATTATGCTCGATACCACGACAGTCTACAAATCTTGCCCACTGATTGTGCTTGGCTATATCGACACCTACAATTAAGGTTTTGAATGTGACTGCTTCAAGTTTTTCGTTTAAGCGTTCCTTTAAATGGTTTCTTTTACTCATGTTATAAAATCTCCTTTGTTTTCTGATGTATTAAGTCGCCAAACTCATATACATCATACGGGGAGATTTTATTTTTTTCAAATTTCATGTTCTATAGGAATGCTT
>NZ_JBNPLX010000071.1:0-1730 GCF_050313695.1 Bariatricus sp. SGI.161 | reverse complement strand
ATAGGTAATTGTTAAATGTTTTTTTCTATGATGTGGATAACTTTCCTCATATAAGGAGAGAAAAAACGGTCATTATTCAGAATGGTTTCTGAATTGACATAAATCATCAGATATGGGGCGTACTTTAATAAGCCCATAAATGAACTATGACAACGAAATACTTTTTCAGGCAATTAAAGGTTTCAAACTTCGGATGTATTGTGGACAATTCATGCTGTGGGCGACAATGACGGTAAGTTGGCTTGCAATCCCTGCAAGAAAAACATCCGCTTTTGTGGTGATGTGGTTTCTGGATTTCCTTCCAGCAACACACATGTTGATTTTTAGATGGTCGATGGCACGTTCCACAATGGTTCTGATTTTGTAAAGGGAATCCCATTCTTCGGAATCTCTTTGAATTCCGGGAAACATGCGAAAATCTAGATTTTCGTATGTATAAGTGGTGCGTCCTTTGGTGGCGGTAGAACAAGGATCTTTACAGTCGCAGACATATTTACCCTTTACCATGTGAACTTTAGGACAAATCCATTTGACACGATCAGCACGTCCATTTTCATGGGTGACACCACAATACTTCATGGAAAGAGAAGGGTCACCCGGGCAGGTTGGATAGCCGTATTCGTTATATCCGACTTTTTTGAGATTGCTTTCATTTCTAGGGTTGTAAGGAATCAGAGCCTTGGAAAAATGAAAGTCATTCAACAGCATCCCATAGGTTTCGATGGTATCAAAAGAAGAATCACCCAGAAAAGTATCCGGATGGAAGTCCGGGTGCAGAAAAAAGAAATCGGAAAGCACAGGTTTCAGTGAAGTTGCATCCCCGATGGACTTATCTTCATCGGGAGAATCAGATTTCTTTTCTACCGTCATTTCCGGATGAGCTGCTTTAAAGTCATCATCCAGAAAAGAGATATGCCGAATGATACCCAGACCATTGGTAAGGATGGCAAATTTATCGGCATAGCAGAAATGCCCATTGATGTATTGTTGCTTTGCTTCGGGACAGGATGCCGCCTGTGAAGGCATAAGACCGTAAGCCATCTTATAAGGATCAACATCAGGGTTATCTTTGTAATAAGCTTTCAGCTTTCGGATCAGAGCATTGAGGGTTTTGGGATTGTTTTCCGTAACATAGAGCTCGATGCCGGAAGTATCAAAGGTAAGGATCTGAGCCAGAGAAGAATCAATCTGCTGACAAATGGGTTCGGTATAATCAACCATTTGTTGGAACATGAGATCAAGGTGGTCAGCAAAGTCCAGTTTAAAGCGTGTAAATAAAGGTGGATCAGGGACTTTGGAAAAACCGCAGAAATCCCGAAGTTCTTTGCAAAGATTCAATAAGAGTATCAGTAGGGAAACCGTGGGGATAGAAAAGATTTTTTGCAGGATGAGAGCAGAAAGGAAACCGGTAAGCGGATAATCTCTTTTGCGACCAAGATGCTGATAAAAAGCGTTATAAAAAGTTTGAGGAATAAAAAGAGAAATATCAAAATGCTGCTCCAGAAGTTGAAAAAAGGAAGGGACATCATCCACAAACATGTCCTTGCAGTCTGAAAAAGTATCTTTAAGTGAAAGCTGATGATAATTATTAGCCATAAATTTTTTCTCCTCTCGTGTGTGGGATGTTTGTGTGGTTACTTATATTTTACCATGAGTGGAGAGAAAATTTATATATAAACAGCGAGAAAACCCAGTAAAATCAATGGGTTGCGGTATTTAACAAATGCCTA
>NZ_JBNPLX010000070.1:0-1758 GCF_050313695.1 Bariatricus sp. SGI.161 | reverse complement strand
ATAGGTAATTGCGAAACAAGTTCGCAATCTTGAACTGAAAGAGGTAGAAATCCTGTTTTAACAGGATTTCACAGATGAGGTTGCAACTTTTCATTTTTAGGCGCACTTTAACAGACATTGCATGCAAAGATTTAATTGTTATGCAATGAGAGGTTTTAGACTTCTGATATATTTGTGTTGATGGATTTTATCTGCAAGTATAACCGTAATCAGCTGGGTGATACCAGCCAGAATCAAGTCTGCGTGGAGAGTTTTTTCGTTCTGAGTATGACGACCCGCCAGACAGAGGTTTTCTTTGATGTGATTGATGTTTTGTTCAACAACAGTTCGTACTTTGTAAGTGGTATCCCATTCTTCTGTTCCACGGAGCGTCCCAGGGTAGGCACGAAGGTCTTTTTCAGGATAGATGTAAACCATTCTTCCGGAAATGGATGAGGTACAGGGGTCTTCACAATGACAGATGCGACGATATTTCCCGTCTTCGCATTTATCCCAAGTAGTCAAGGGACAGATGAATTTCTGACGGGCAATTCCATTCGCTAAAAAAGCTGTGTTGTTCCCTTCTTTTTTTAAAGGAAGATTCAGATCTTTAGGACAGCAAGGAATGCCATTTTCATTGATAAAGGATTCCGAATCAGCAAGGGAAGAACGATTGTTTAATGGTATGTATGCTTTTGAAAAATGACGATTACGTCCAAAAGTATCTCCGGTAAGAAGGTCTTTGTAGAGCTGAACAGTGTCAAAAGCAGCATCACCAAGAAAAACTTTAGGATTAATCAAAGGATGTTTTTGGAAAAAGTCTTTCAGGGTAGGGATAAGGAGCTTTGAATCATGAGCAGTTTTATCCTCATCAGGAGAATCAGACTTTTTATCAACGACGATGTCCGGATGAGAATCCATAAAGTCTTTATTATAAAAGGCGATATGGCGGATGATACCCAGACCATTTGTGATGATGCCGAATTTAAAGACATAACAAAAATGCCCATTGATATAAAGCTGTTTAACAGCAGGATTAGAAGCAGCATGGGAAGGCATATTTCCATAAGCTGCCTTGTAAGGATCGTAGTTCTTATCAAAGCCCAAAGACTTTGCATATGCTTTAAGCTGTTTGATGATACGATTCGCATACTTGGGATTGTTTTCAGTGACAAAAGCTTCGATGCCAGAAGAATCAAAGATTGTCATATCTGCTTTGGCGGAATCGATAGCCTGACAGATTGGTTCAGTGAGATCAACAAGTCTGTCAAATACAGTCTGAAGGTCATCTAAGAAGTCCTGTTTGAAACGGGTAATCTTAGAGGCATCAGGAACTTTAGAAAAACCGCAGAACTCACGAAGCGGTTTGGAATAACAAAGAAACGTTAATAAAAGCTGATCTGTTGGGATTGAGAAAATACGCTGAATGATCAAAGCCCAAAGAAAGGCATGCAAAGGGTATTTGCGGGTTCTGCCCGTTGATGCATAAAAATGGTTATAAAAAGTAACCGGAATAATTTCATCAAGATTGATATGGTTTTCGAGAAGTGAGAGAAACGCAGGTTTGTCATTATCAAATTTATCTTGGCAATCCTGAAAAATATCTGCCACAGAGAGCTGTTTGTATGGTATCATAAGAATCAGAATAACTCCTTTCTAGGTTGTATGAATAATGGTTTCTAGTCAACTCCATTATACCATATCCAGTGAGGAGTTATTTGTTTTTTAGCAACAAAAAATGCCGTATTTATGCGGCTTGTGGCGTTTCGCAAACGCCTA
>NZ_JBNPLX010000069.1:0-1880 GCF_050313695.1 Bariatricus sp. SGI.161 | reverse complement strand
GGTACTGTAAAGTTTTACAGTCCTATTTTTCTTTAAAACCTTATATTTTCAAGGACTTCACCACTTTTTGCATATAAAAAAGCAATGACCCCCTTTTTCGTGTATAATGTAGGCTACCAAACTCAACAAAATACGAAAGGTAAATCATTGCTATGGATAACATTATACTCTATTTACTTAACATCATTCAAGAACAATATCAGCAAATCTGCTGGCTTATTCTCTTTATCTGCAGATATATTCCTTTGAAACAATGGGCTCATGATGAAATCCACAGCCCTAAGTACCAGAAATTCCTCACTGATAAGCTTCCTGTCATCAAGCCCTTCATCAAACAGGACTGGATACTCTGGAACGAGTACTACCGACTCCGTTACGGAAAAGCCGTGAAACCAGTCAAAACTCACAAAGGTAAGACCCGCACCGTTCCTGAAGATATCGTGTGCCCTCTTTGCGGGGCTCCACATGAGTACATCTACGATAATACCGGTGGACGCGGTCAATTCAAATGTAAGATCTGCGGCCAGACCTTTGTTAATGGTGAGAAAGTAACTACTCCACTAAAACTCCAGTGTCCCTACTGCGGTCATGCCCTCCAGCCAGTCAAAGACCGTAAGCACTTCCGTGTCCACAAATGCATCAATGACAACTGCTCCTATTACAAGCGGAATCTGAATAAGCTTCCAAAAGACCTTCCAAAATCAGAATACTGGAAATACAAGCTGCGATACCTCTACCGCGAGTTTTCCGTGAACTTCTTCGACATGGATCTGAATCAGCTTCCGAAATGGGCAACCTCTTTCAAGTATAAGAAGAACAATGCCTATATCATGGGATTGTGCCTTACCTACCGTGTGAACCTCAAGCTGTCTCTTCGCCAGACTGTACAGGCTCTGAAAGAAATCCACGGGATTGAAATCTCACACACCATGGTCAACAACTATGCCAAAACCGCTGCTGTCATCATACGGCCTTTCGTGGATTCCTACGACTACAACCCTTCCAATGAACTGGCCGCCGATGAAACCTACATAAAAATCAAAGGCGTTAAATCCTACGTGTGGCTAATCATGGACAAAATATCTCGCTCCATTCTTGGGTATCAGGTCTCAACATCCAGAGATGTCGGTCCTTGCATCCTTACCATGCGGATGGCATTTGATAAGTTTAAGGAGTTCCCTGGCAAAGCCCTGAAATTCATCGCAGATGGATACAGTGCCTACCCACTTGCTGCCCAACAGTTTAAGATTGAGAAAGACTGGGATGTCTTTATCACTCAGGCCATTGGTCTTACAAATGACGATGAAGTATCTAAGGAATACCGCCCGTTCAAGCAGCTCATCGAACGCCTGAATCGTACCTTTAAGGAATCCTATCGCATTACCTGTGGCTATGGTACAGAAGATGGCGCCATCCACAGCGTCTCTCTTTGGGTTGCTTATTACAATTTCTTACGCCCACATGAAAAATCCGGTGGTAAAGAACCACTAAACAAAGTGGAACTTCTAGAAGGTGCTGGGAACATGCCCGGCAAATGGCAACTTCTCATCTACCTTGGCCAGCAGGCGATCCTGAAACAACAGAGCGAAGCTGCTATCTGTTCTTAGATTCCGAGCCGGAGGTAAATATCCAGCCACCAGAACCCTTGGTTCTGGCTTTGCCCTTGATGACACACTAAAATAATGCTACAATGCTGTGAATCAGACGGAGAAACCTATCTGTTCTTGAGTTCTTCGCCGTCGGTAAGACATTCAGAGCATTATTTTAGTGTGCCGTCAAGGGTGGCGTACACTGCCGAAAACTAACATATCTGCAATTTTCAAGGTTCCAATGGAGCCATTTTTTCAGCTCCAATTTTTCATAGGCTACTTTACACTACC
>NZ_JBNPLX010000068.1:0-2226 GCF_050313695.1 Bariatricus sp. SGI.161 | reverse complement strand
CAGTGCTTCTGCCGCGGCGATTGAGACGAATCCAAAGGCGCTGCTTGATGACGATGTCTATCAGAGTATGGACGAGGAGGAAGCTGATCGTGCCAAAGAGCTATGGGAACTTCTTCAGAAATCAGAAGAGATAGAAAAGAAGCTCAAAGATGCCTGCGATGAAGCGCAGCGTCTGATCGAAGAGGGGAAATACAAAGAAGCCCTGGATCCGGTAAATTATATCATCGAGAATATGAATCTGACGACAGAAGAAATGTGCCAGTTAAGGATGCTCCGAACAGCATTGTACTTCTACAGTGGAGATTATAAGAAAGCAGAAGATGACTGTACCTGGCTGATTGAAAAGGGCAGAGATGAAAATGGGTATTACTATTTCATGCGTGCGGCATGCAGAATACAGAATATGGAGTTCGAAAGCTCCAGAGAAGATCTTCTTGAGGCTTTGGACAGAGGATATGAAGAAGAAGCTTTTTGCTATGTGTATCTGACATTCTGTGAATACTATCTGGAAGATTATGAGCAGGTGCTCAGCTATGCAAAGGAAGCTCTTAGTAGAGAGCCGGGAGACGAATACAAAGGAACGCTTATCTATTTTCAGGCACTTGCAAATCTGAATCTCGGGTATTTTGAAGAGAGTGCTTCCTGTATGACAGAATTACTGGATATGAAAGAATATAAGGAAAACGGTGAGCTTTACTATTACAGAGGCGTCAGCGAACTTACCCTTGAAAAATACGAGAATGCCTACGAAGATTTTAATCTTGCACTTAAGTATGGCATACCTTCAGCTGAGGGAGATGGGGATGATGAGAACATGAAAACGATGCTTTATTACAACCGTGGAGTTGCGGCACTTGCACTGAACAGGGCAGAAGAGGCAAGGAGTGATTTGCAGAAGGTTGTAGAAAGAAACAATAATGCGGAGCTTGTGAAAGCTTCCGAAGAATTACTGGAACTATTAAATGGTCAGGGAACAACGGAGTAGAAAGGAGGAGGTGATAGAATGAAGTTGCATAAGATAGCCCGGGGCGTGCTTGTTATGATGGTGTGTCTGACGATGGTGACACCTTGTCTGGAAGTCAGAGCAGAAGATATTGTTTCTGATCCGGAACCCACACAGACAGAGACACCGACACCGGAACCTGAACAGACAGAGGAACCGGATGTTACACTGACGGAGACACCGGCACCGGAAGGAAGCGCGCAGATAACAGAACAGATCGTGCAGGATGGTTCAAATATTGTGGTCGAGGAACCGGAAGTGTTTGAGAATGATCCTTCGACTGAGGAAACAGAAGATGATATACAAGACGGTACAGAAGGCAGTACTGCGACTGAAGAAAAGAACGCGATTCAGAAAGCAGTAGATGAGGCCCTGAGGTCAGCACAGGAGAATGCGGGCACAAAAGAGATTACGATTGTAGTGGAAGATGGTACATATAACGGGGACATTAATATTTCGTTAAAGGATCCTTCTTCCAGCCTGGAAAAGTTATATATCATTACGAGGGATTCTTTCGTGACTCCGGGAGAAGGCGGAGTGATCGATAAGTCGACCATTTCTGCGAATGGAACCGGTGGAGCCAATACAACAGGCAATATATATATAGAAGGTTTGGATGTTGTGCTGGCAGGTCTTTATTATTCTTTGAATAAGAAGATTACCGCAAAAGACTGTGCAGTGAAAATCTATGGGACAAGCAGGGATGATATTATCCAGGTGGAACTGGATAACGCCAGTCTGTATGCGGAAACCGGAGCCGGAGTGGACACGATCGGAGTGACAGGAGACGGAGATGGAAAGATAAATGATTTTGTGACACTGGATGGCGGAGCCGGAAGTGATGTTTACACAATTGATACTTCTCTGGAAGGTACCGTACGTGTTGGTGATACAGATGGCGGAAGAGTGCATCTGACAGGAGAGCTTTCAAAAGATTCTGATAAGAAACCTGTTGGAACATATAATGCAGACACAAAGAATGCAGACATCACACTTACCAACATGGCGGCGAAAGTGCTTCATATCCTTACATCCGGTATCGAAAGCTTTACCGATGATCTGAAAAACAAAGCTGAGATTCAGTTGGAGAAATCAGATCTGACAGATGGTAAGTATAAGGAACCTACACCGGCATTTGCCAATGTGATCTATAACCCGGAAGAGAATGAGGAAGTAAATCTCATCATGCAGGGAGGCAGCCTTCTTAGCAAACTTTTGATTAA
>NZ_JBNPLX010000067.1:0-2393 GCF_050313695.1 Bariatricus sp. SGI.161 | reverse complement strand
CACTCTGTATCAAGAAAGCGGTACTTAGACATTTTTCTTAGCCCCCTTTCTTCCTTTGTCGATAACAGCTGCATGCTCATCACGATAAGGATTGTCAGAGTTCATATTTAATACATGAGACATAAAGGTGAGTCTGCCAACTAAGGCTGCCACCATAGTCTTGTTTTCAAACATGCTTGTCCAATCAGAGAACTTAAGGTTTGTAGAAACGATAACACTCTGACGTTCTGCTCTGTCTGAAATGATCTTAAACAGAAGCTCCGACTGATGCAGGTTAAATGTAAGATAACTAAGCTCATCAATAATTAAAAGGTCAGCCTTTTCAAGCTGTTTCTCCAAACGCATCAGGCTTTTATTATCTTGTGCTTCTATAAGAGAGTTGGCTAGGTTAGCTGCAGTAAAGAAACGAACCTTCATACCGAGCTTGCAGGCATTAATTCCAAGAGCTATTGATAAATGTGTTTTACCGGTGCCGGGATTGCCTATCATAACGATGTTCTTGCGTTGCTTTATAAAATCACAGGTAGCAAGTTCATTCATATATGCTTCATCGATGTGCTCAAATCTGCTAAGCTCTAGCTCATCGTATGTTTTTAAATAAGGAAATTTAGCAACTTTAACAGCTCTATTCCTGGTGGCAGCCTGTCTGGCGTCATACTCATTTTTCATGACTTCAAGAAGGAAGTCTCCATAACCGGCTTTCTTATCAAGCTGCCTTACGATTTCCTCATAATTCCTAAATGTAGGTACCTTGAGGAGCTTTGCATAGAAATCAATGGATTCATTAATAAGCGTATTCATCAGCTCACCCCACATTTCTCATCGAATTTAGTGAGATCAGATGAATTGACATCGATGTCGCCACTTATCATTACTACATTGGTTTCTGGCTTTATATGTAGCTGACTACGTATGATATCAACGGTAGGAACTACACCTATTGGCAGAGAGTACTTGGCTTCAAGCACCTTCTCTTCACCGTAGTCTACACACAGACGCAGGAGTTTTACCATTTCTGCATTACCACCTGGAAGCTGTTTTCCCCAGTCGATTAATTCCTCTGCGACAGTTTCCCTTACAGGTTTAGCTTGGAATACACATCTTGGTTTACGCTCAAGTAAATCAATGTAATGTTCCAGACGATAAGCTGTTTTACCGCTACCATAGAGGCGGTCAAAGGTTGCAATCAGCTTGCCACGATAGAGTATAAGCACCTTGTCCGCGTAGCCTTTAACAGTAACAGTCTTTCGAAGGTATTTAATAGGCACAGAATAGTTATTCTTCTCAAATCTGACGGTAGAATAATCACCAACATCTGGTGTAGCTGTTCTGCTGGTATCATAGCGATAAGCAGGAATTGCGTGCAGGTAAGTCTTTTCAATACAATAAGCTTCTCGAACTGTATTTTCATGACTGGCAATCTTATGCTTATCTCTGTATGCAAGGCATTTTGTAAGCAGGTGCTCGTTAAGTTCTTCGATGCTCTTTGCTCGTGGAACTGGCACCATGAAATTCCTTCGGGAATAACCTACAAGATTTTCAACCAGGCCTTTTTCATTACCGCTGGCAATGTTACAAAAGTCAGTTTTAAAAGCGTAGTGGGCTGCAAAGGCTCTATATCCATCAGTGGCTACTGCATGTTTGCCAAAGCCTTCTTTAACAGCGACTTTTGCATTATCAAAGATTAGCCTGTTAGGAATGCCTCCAAAGTAATCAAACATTCTTTGCTGAGCTTCCAAAAATGCTTCAAGGTTTTGAGTTCGGAATAGCTGGACGAATATATCACAGCTATAGCATAAGCGTCCACAGAAGCTGTAGAGCTTGGTTCTTACACCATCTAGATATACAGTGCATTCGCCCCAATCTATCTGAATGGCATCGCCTGGATCATACTCAAGAGGCATATCAGCCTGAGCTGGAACATCCAGTTCTTTTTGAAGGTCATTAACAGCCTTACGTATGGTGGATTCACCACCAGTGAAACCCTGTTCTTCAACAAGCCTGTCATAGATACGTTTTGCAGTATGCTGTTGCTTTTTAAGACCTTCAGCTTCATCCTCCTTGAAACAACCGAGGATAAATTGTTCAACATCATCTGTAACGATGGTGTTGTCCCTGTGGTATTCCTTGCGTATACCAGGGATTGTGTCACCACTACAATACTTTTTGACAGTCTGTCTTGAGATTCCCAAAGTACGGGCAATCCAGCGAATAGACTTGCCATCATTGTAGTAAGACCTGATTTTGTAGTACATGTCCATTTCTACTATCACACCTTTCATCTCCTTTACGATTTATTAGGACTTAAAAATCATAAAGGTTTATTCCAAGGTGGTAAACTAATTCGATAGCGAAATGGCTAAAAGTGGTCAACTTTTATAATAGCGTTTACA
>NZ_JBNPLX010000066.1:0-2918 GCF_050313695.1 Bariatricus sp. SGI.161 | reverse complement strand
TGTTTATTGTAAAATAAAAATACCGAAAGTTGCAAAACAAAATTGGAGAATGTTGCATCTCCAAATTGGAGAAAGTTGCAAAACATTCTATAAAGCTCTCAGGAACGGTGTAGCGCCTGAGTGGTAGCCACCAAGTATGAGCTTTTCTTAAAAAGATCCATTGCAGACATAACCCAAAAACATTAACCTTGTTTTTGTTGTAGCAAACAAATAAAGACAAGGAGGAAAGGAGAATGTCAACTACAATGGATCAGATACATCATATCAGAGATATGTTCTACCGACAAGATAAGAACATTTCTGAAATCGCATCTGAGACCGGACTCAACTGGAAAACAGTCAAGAAATATGTGGATATGGAGGACTTCAACAATCCGCCACCCATACCTGCATCAACAGAGATACATGAATCCAAACTTGACCCGTTTAAGCCTCTGATTGATGAATGGCTGCAGGCAGACAAGCTTGCACCACGAAAACAACGGCATACCGCCAAAAGAATCTATAAGCGCCTTAAAGATGAGGCAGTTGGCTTTGACTGCAGTTACCGGCTCGTTGCCTTATACGTCAAACAGAAGAAAGAGGAATTACGGTTAATGAGAACCGATGGCTACATTCCTCTTGAACATCGCCCCGGCGAAGGTCAGGCAGATTTTGGAACCGCTGATTTTTATGAAAACGGCAAGCTTCATCACAAAGCCAAATATCTTGTGCTCAGTTTTCCATACAGCAACGGCGGTTTTCTCCAGCTTAATTACGGAGAAAACATGGAGTGCCTTCTGGAGGGACTGGTTGCCATATTTGAGCACATCGGTGGAGTTCCCACCGAAATCTGGTTTGATAATACCAGAACCATTGTTACCAAAGTCATTAAAGGCGGCGGACGCGATATGACAGAACGTTTCCAGCGGTTCTGTGAACACTACCGCATCAAGCCGGTATTCATGAATCCCGAATCCGGTTGGGAAAAGGGAAACGTAGAAAATAAGGTCGGCTACCTACGCCGAAACGAACTTGTGCCGGTGCCCCGCTTTGATGACCTCACAGAGGAAAACTGGCATCTTCTTGACCGCTGCGAAATAGATATGCAGCGTGAGCACTATGATGACGATGCTGACCGCTTTATCAGCGAGCTGTTTGAAGAAGATAAGGCACGTTTACTGCCGCTTCCATCCGTCCCATTTGACACTGCACTCTACACAACTGCGGCAACAGATAAATATGGTAAGTTTACCCTTGATGCAGGAAAGCACCGTTATTCCGCTTCACCAGCTTTTTGCGAGTCCATCGTAAATCTTAAGATCACATCATCTGCTGTGATCGTTATGGATGCAGACATGCATGAGGTTGTCCGCCACAAGCGTCTTTACGGTGATGAGCATGAAAGAATGGACTGGCTTCCATATCTTACATATATCGCAAGAAAACCCCGCTCTCTGCGCAACAGTGGTATTTATGACATGATGCCGCAGACCATGCAGATATACATGGATAACTGTGAAAATAAGGAACGCGGACGGGTACTTAAGGTTCTTGCTGAACTTACAGAAAGAACTGGATTTGCCAGTGCGGTCAAAACAGTGGATGAGGCTATACGGCTGAATGCAACCGACCCGGACAGTCTACAGAACCTTTACAGGCGAGCCTATGCAGATGTACCGCTTCTGCCTCCGCTTGAAAACAAAGCTTTACTGCCACAGCAGAAGGTCATTCCGTTCAGAAATGATCTGAAAATGCTGGATGCCGCCCTTCAAAAGGGAGGTGTCTCAAATGGCTGATATAGAAAAATCCATTGCAGCATGCTGCAAGCAGCTCAGGCTGTCCACGAACTTTGCAGGGCAGGCTTTGGAGCAGAAAGGAGACACACCGCAGGAATACCTTTTAAATCTCCTGACAAACGAAATTGAATACCGCACAGCAAAAAGGAAGAGCAAGTTCCTCAATACCGCCGGCTTCCCACGTAGATACCGCGTGGAGGAATTCAGGACAGATGAGATAGATTTTCCGGAAGACGTCAGCTTTCAAAGCCTGTTAGACCTGGATTTCTATCATACGGGAAAAAATGTCATCATGTATGGAGGAACCGGAACCGGTAAAACAATGCTCTCCATTCTGATTGGAATGTCTGCATGTAATCAGGAAATTCCGGTAAGATTCTACCGCACTGCCGGTCTTATCAATCTCTTTTCCGAGAGTCAGAGCAGCGGAAAACTTACTGCACTGAAAAAGAAGCTTAATAGTGCCCAGATACTGATTTTGGATGAATTCGGATATGTTCCGTATGACCGTACCGGTTCACAGCTTCTGTTTGATTATCTTTCTGAGATACATGAGCAGAAATCAGTGATCCTAAACACGAACCTTGAATTCTCACAGTGGGTAAACGTACTTTATGACCAGCGTATGACAACTGCACTGATCGGCAGGCTCACTCACCATGTGGAACTGATCCTGTTCCCGGGGATCAATAACCGGTTACGTGAATCAAGTATTAATACAACTCTTTCAAGAATCAGCAGTCAGGAGGCAGGTAACAATGGCTAAAAATAAAAAAGTTATCAAAGAACGGAAAAAGTATCAAAATCTTCAGGAGCACTATACGGAGATGAATGATTATCTTCTTGATCTCATAGAGGAGCACCGGTGCACAAAAGAAGAATTGAGATACCTGCAGGACTTTGTCCATTATAAAAAGCTGGATGAGGAGTTCCAGTATTTTAGGGAACATGCACATGAGGATGAAAACTCAGAACTTCCGTTTCCGTACCTCGTGCTGTAACAACTAAATATGGGCTGCAATGGCTATGCGGCTGGCAGAATAGCTGTCAGCCGAAGCTTTGCAACTTTCTCCGATTTGGAGATGCAACATTCTCCAAAAATACTTTGCAACTTTTGCCAAAAAGTACTTGCAAAAAACA
>NZ_JBNPLX010000065.1:0-2970 GCF_050313695.1 Bariatricus sp. SGI.161 | reverse complement strand
TACCCACGGTGACTTCATACTGCACACCTCCCAACGATGTTTTGAAATACTGCCTCCAGCTATCCTGAAGGCAGCCGATTTAATGGAGAAAAGTATCATGTGTAAAGCTCTTTTATGGATTCCAGGTTGGAATCATCAATCAATATCTCCCAGGGCCATCCCTGATGCTGCTTTCTGGCGGGGATCTTGCCGGCAGAGATGCCGTAGTAGACCTTCCCGGTGGAGATACCGAGCAGGCTGGCGGCTTCTGCAACCGATATCCCCTGACGGTTTCTCTGGTAGGGGCCGGAAATATTATGTTTATGACGGATCCATCTGACACCGGCATATGTAAAGGGTTTTCCCTCTGGAGTGACCAGCCCGTCCTGGTTTAACCGGTCCGCAATCTCAAAATCGTTCATAAAAGCTGCCAGTTCCCTGATCATGGAAACTGTGCTGTCTGTGTGTCTTTTACGGTCACTGCAGGGAAGGTTCTTTTTTAAGACAAGCCGTTCACATTTCCCACTGCGGAACCGGATGCCCGCTGAAAACTCCGGGCATCTTTTTTCGGCCAGGACAGTGATGTCGTCGATCAGAATGCGGATGATGCGTTTCTTTTCCTTTGGGGTAGAAGTTGGCGCATTCCAGATCTCCGGGATCTTCTGTGCAAGGGTTAGGATATCCTGTTCTTCTTTTTCGGAAGGAACCCATGCTTTTTTTGAAATGTATACGGCGTAATCCTGCTTTGCCTTTTCCAGTTCTTTGAGTTTCTGGTTCCAGTTGGATTCCAGGGAGCGGACAACAAGCCTGTTTTCCGGGTCTGCGAGCATAAACTGCCGCTCCGCACGGTCTGCTTCATACTGTGCGCGTTCGATCGAGAGGAGCCATTGTTTATCTGACATCCTGTTTGCATCATTGATGCTGCGCATGACTTTCAGGGAGATCTCCAGTTCCGAAGGCTTCATGATCGAGAGGATTTTTTCAGATACCGCCTGGTCAAGAGCTTCGGCAGGGACAGAGGAACAGGTTGCCTTGTTGCCGTGCTCCCATCTGCCAATGCACTCGTATACGGGACGTATGCCACCTGTCGCGGTGTAACGGACAGTCATACGGCGGCCGCATTTCCCACAGAGCAGGACTCCAGTAAGGAGGGCGGCCCCTTCACGCGCCGGACCACAGCGTTCAGTGTTCGTGCGGTTGGAGTCAAGGCGTTTCTGGTTTTCCTCGAATTCTTCCCAGGAGATATAGGCCTGGTGATGTCCGGGGAGGAATACTTTCCAGTCTTCTTTATCTGGGAGACGGACGGGATGGTGTTCGAAATGCCCGTCAGCATCAATTGTTTTGTTATCACGGTAGCGCCCATACACGTATGCTCCGGCATAGGCTGGGTTATGGATGGCTGCAAGGACACGGCTGTGGGTCAGCGTTCCCCAGGTGATCTTTCCATCCCATGCGCCTCCATAAGCGCGTTTGGGGAAGGAAAGATTGTTTTCCGAGAAATAGCGGACAACACCGTAGGCACTTCCGGAAGTACGGAATGCCTTGAACAGGGTGGAGACCGCATGCTGCACTTCTTCATCAGGATCCATGATGGTCTTGCCATCGGGATCATAGGTGTAGCCGACAGGCAGAGGAAAGCGCAGTTCTCCCCTGGAGGCGGCATTTTCCTTACCGCCGATCATACGGGCGTGAAGAAAATGGAGTTCTGCTTCTCCCATGGTACCTTTCAGGCCGATGAGGAGACGGTCATTAAAATCTGACATGTCGTAGATACCGTCTTCGTCGATCACTAGGGTGCCGAACAGGCCGCACAGCTCAAGGAGCTTCATAAGGTCGGCTGATGACCGGGCCAGGCGTGATATCTCCAATCCGAACACTGCACCGACTTCGCCTAGTGATACGCTTGTCACGAGCTGGGCAAATCCTGGGCGCTTGGAACGGCCGGATCCGGATATGCCGAGATCCCCGTCGATCACACGTATGTGTTCTTCCGGCCAGCCAAGCGATAACGCTCTTTCTTGAAGGGCGTACTGTCTCTGTGTACTCTCCTGGTTGAACCGTACCTGGGCCATCGTCGACTGGCGGACATAGACCAGGGCTTCCCGGTTCAGGTGTTCTGCCCGTACTTTGGACGGAATTGATAGGTTCTGCTTCATTTTCATCCTCCTTTTCTGCTGAGAAGAAGGAGATGAAAAGGGCTGAAAGTGCCGATATGAGGTCCTCCGCAAGCCGGGAGTCATTACCGGTCAGATACGTGAGAGTTGTTTCCATTATGGCCTCCTCCTTTCAGGCTAAAGGTCAATCTCTCTGCGCCGGAACAGTTCCAGGTTGATGCTGCTGAGCTCTGTGAGCAGTGCTGTGATATCCTCGTAATCTTTGATGCATTGGGAGACACTGTCTTTATAAGCCTTGGGAACAGAGTCAAGGTGCGTCTTCCCATTGTAATAAGAAGAAAGGTACAGGCTTTTGTGCCCCTCTCCATTGGCACATCTGCAGTTAGGCTTGCCGCATTTGATGGATCTGGTGATCAGGGAAGCCCTCATGACGTGGGCCGGGTCCGGCATTGAGTCGAGGATCTCCTGACGGCGGGCTTTGAGAGTGTCAGTGGTCATGGATTTGTAAGAATTGCTAATCTTATCAGTATTATTCATGATAAGATTATACCACAGGGAGAGAAAAAAATCTACCCTGTGGTATTGGAAATCTGCTCATTTATACAGCAGGCTGGAAAGTTCAAGGAGTGATTTTATGGTATCAGCATCAAAATAGCTTTCGGAGAAAACATTTTGTCCGGTGTCGATGATCCAGGACTCAGGGACGGAGAAGACATCATCCTGAGAACGAAGCGAGTAGCGGCGCTGGCCATCTACTTTCCGGACCTTCAGGATTGGGAAACTCTGTCCATAGAGGGGATGGTAAGGATGGAGGATCGTTGCTGTTCCCAAATCCCTGTTGTGATCAAGTGCTTTTTGCTGTTGCCGTGCCAACAGT
>NZ_JBNPLX010000064.1:0-3193 GCF_050313695.1 Bariatricus sp. SGI.161 | reverse complement strand
ATAATGATTACAACACAATTCGAAGAAAACGAATGAAAAAAATTGACCTAGAACCAACGCATATCACGCTAGATATGTGTAAGTGGAGAAAGAACAAAGCAGAGGCGACGCTTCGAAGCGGTCATCTCTAAGACTTTCAGTCTTATCGATGTCATTTGCTTCGCAAATGTCTGCCGGATTTGTCAAAAGCCCATAGGAAAGCAAGCTTTCCATGGCCCATGACAAACTGCCACCCGCTTTCGAAACTAGTTGGTCATGCTAGAAAGAGCGTATGGTGGATGCCTTGGCACTAAGAGCCGATGAAAGACGTGATAAGCTGCGAAAAGCTTCGGGGAGGAGCAAATATCCTACGATCCGGAGATATCTGAATGGGGAAACCCAACTGAGCAGACCTCAGTTATCCTGACGCCAATCCATAACGTCAGGAAGGGAACCCGGTGAACTGAAACATCTAAGTAGCCGGAGGAAGAGAAAACAACAGTGATTCTGTGAGTAGCGGCGAGCGAAAACGGAAGAGCCCAAACCGTTGTGCGTGCACAACGGGGTTCGGACCGCAGAATTGATTCCAGATTGTTAGCAGAATGGTTTTGGGAAAGCCAGCCAGAGAAGGTGAAAGCCCTGTAAGCGAAAACGAGAAGGACAAGGCGGTATCCAGAGTACCACGAGACACGAGAAACCTTGTGGGAACAAGCGGGGACCACCCCGTAAGGCTAAATACTCCTTAGTGACCGATAGCGCATAGTACTGTGAAGGAAAGGTGAAAAGGACCCCGGGAGGGGAGTGAAACAGAACCTGAAACCATATGTTTACAAGCTGTGGAACCGCATTATTGGCGGAACCGCGTACTTTTTGTAGAACGGTCCGGCGAGTTGCGCTGGCTGGCGAGGTTAAGTCCTGAAGGGACGGAGCCGAAGGGAAACCAAGTCTTAATAGGGCGTAAAGTCAGTCAGAGCAGACCCGAAACCGGGTGACCTATCCATGTCCAGGATGAAGTTGCCGTAAAAGGCAATGGAGGTCCGAACCCACATCCGTTGAAAAGGGTGGGGATGAGGTGTGGATAGGGGAGAAATTCCAATCGAACCCGGAGATAGCTGGTTCTCCTCGAAATAGCTTTAGGGCTAGCCTCATACAAGTCTTGCGGAGGTAGAGCACTGAATTTCCTAGGGGGCGTCAAAGCTTACCGAAGAATATCAAACTCCGAATGCCGCGTAGATGGTGTATGGGAGTCAGACTGCACGAGATAAGTTGGGTAGTCAAAAGGGAAAGAGCCCAGACCTGCAGCTAAGGTCCCAAAATGTGTGTTAAGTGGAAAAGGATGTGGGATTTCGAAGACAACTAGGATGTTGGCTTAGAAGCAGCCATACATTCAAAGAGTGCGTAATAGCTCACTAGTCGAGAGGTCCTGCGCCGAAAATGTCCGGGGCTGAAACACACTACCGAAGCTCAGGAATGTAATGATACATTGGTAGAGGAGCATTGAATACGGGAAGAAGCAGTACCGATAAGGAGCTGTGGACTGTATTGAAGAGAGAATGCCGGAATGAGTAGCGAGAGGAAGGTGAGAATCCTTCCGGCCGAATATCTAAGGTTTCCAGAGTAAAGCTGATCTGCTCTGGGTAAGTCGGGGCCTAAGGCGAGGTCGAAAGACGTAGTCGATGGATAACAGGTTGAAATTCCTGTACCACAATATAACAGAACTGTGGGGACACGTGTGGAGAGTATGAGCCGGGATTGGAGAGACCGGTGCAAGCGAGGTAGGAGTATGGCAGGCAAATCCGCCATGCAATCCGAAGACGTGATGCGGACCGAACAGAAGTAGGGAAGCATATGAGCCATGCGTCAAGAAAAGCTGCTATTGTTTATATTGTGCCCGTACCGTAAACCGACACAGGTGGATGAGGAGAGAATCCTAAGGCCGACGGGAGAAGCATTGTTAAGGAACTCGGCAAAATGACTCCGTAACTTCGGGAGAAGGAGTGCCAGAGAGATCTGGCCGCAGAGAATTGGCCCAAGCAACTGTTTAGCAAAAACACAGGTCTATGCAAAACCGAAAGGTGAAGTATATGGGCTGACGCCTGCCCGGTGCTGGAAGGTTAAGAGGAGAGGTTAGCGCAAGCGAAGCCTTGAATTTAAGCCCCAGTAAACGGCGGCCGTAACTATAACGGTCCTAAGGTAGCGAAATTCCTTGTCGGGTAAGTTCCGACCCGCACGAAAGGCGTAATGATTTGGGCACTGTCTCGACAATGCACCCGGTGAAATTGAAATACCAGTGAAGATGCTGGTTACCTGCGCCAGGACGGAAAGACCCCATGGAGCTTTACTCCAGCTTGATACTGGGATTCGGTATTGCATGTACAGGATAGGTGGGAGGCAGAGAAGTGGTGACGCCAGTTGCCACAGAGCCGCTGTTGGGATACCACCCTTGCAGTATTGGATTTCTAACCAGCAGCCGTGAACCGGCTGGGGGACAATGTCAGGTGGGGAGTTTGACTGGGGCGGTCGCCTCCGAAAGGGTATCGGAGGCGCTCAAAGGTTCCCTCAGAATGGTTGGAAACCATTCGAAGAGTGCAAAGGCAGAAGGGAGCTTGACTGCGACACCGACGGGTGGAGCAGGTACGAAAGTAGGACTTAGTGATCCGGTGGTATAAAGTGGGATTGCCATCGCTCAACGGATAAAAGCTACCCTGGGGATAACAGGCTTATCACTCCCAAGAGTTCACATCGACGGAGTGGTTTGGCACCTCGATGTCGGCTCATCGCATCCTGGGGCTGAAGTAGGTCCCAAGGGTTGGGCTGTTCGCCCATTAAAGCGGTACGCGAGCTGGGTTCAGAACGTCGTGAGACAGTTCGGTCCCTATCCGGCGTGGGCGTAGGATATTTGAGAGGAGCTGTCCTTAGTACGAGAGGACCGGGATGGACTGGCCGCTGGTGTATCTGTTGAACCACCAGGTTCATGGCAGAGTAGCCAAGCCGGGACGGGATAAACGCTGAAGGCATCTAAGCGTGAAGCCCCCCTCAAGATGAGATATCCCTACGAAAGTAGTAAGACCCCTTGAAGACGACGAGGTAGATAGGGCAGAGGTGGAAGTACAGTAATGTATGGAGCTGACTGCTACTAATCGGTCGAGGGCATGACCAAGCAAGGTGATAGGTAATGGATGATATTTCTTGTATGCAGTTTTGAAGGTACATA
>NZ_JBNPLX010000063.1:0-3432 GCF_050313695.1 Bariatricus sp. SGI.161 | reverse complement strand
TTATATATTGTTATATTTCTGTATTCATTTTGACTACGTCCCCACGTATTCATTTTGACTACGTCCCCCTACTTATTGATTGTAACATTACAATCACGTACACCTGTGTCGTGTGGGCGTTCGTAAAAATCATAATGCCGTGTGTCCTCCGGGTCACGTATTAAATAAAACTTATCAACAAGTTCATCAAATGCCCGATGATATGTTGATCTACTCATGCCGGTAAAATTATGTACATCAACGGCAGATAACCAAAATGTATATTTATTTTGATTTTTGGCAAAGTACAGCCACAATTTAAAGGTATTCGGCTTCAAATCTCGCATAGCTGCACTCATTGCATCATTATTGATTTTGCAATATTTATTATCCAAGTCGCACGCTTCCTTTCCCTTTATCGTCAGGCTTCTTTGTTCCGGCGATGGATTAAATTCTTTCATGTAATCTTTCATGAATGACTCCTTTTCGGATATCATTCTTTTTCGCATCTTTTTAGTTGATATCTTATTCTTTCATTTTTTGTTTTGGTCGTTATAAATCTTTAAAATCTGGTGTCCAGTCATCGACTTTTACCCCCAGCTTTTCCAAAATCCCTTTTATTGTTGAGATTTCAAACAGATTTAGTGATTTGCTATATCTTTCTTGAAGGATCTTTATTAATCTACTTTCTTCACTTTCTGTTAGCTTCAGCGTTTTCATCCTCTGCCACCTCCTGACTTAATAATAGGTGATTAACTACCGTATTTACGTCAAGTAAAAAATCCCCTTTAAGAAATTGTTTTACCTTGATTAAGTTTGCAGTGCTAATGTTTCTTCTGCCATCTAACCATGCTCTTAGTGTGGCGTTTGGTATGCGTGTAACACGGCTCATATACGATATGGTTAATCCATTGTAATCGAGATAAGCGTTTGCGATTTCTCGGATTGTTAAGGTTCTTTCTTTTTCTTGGCTCATATTTGTCCTCCTGTATTTTTTACAATTACGTTAATTATTTAGTTCATGTTGTATTAATTTTTTCGCTAAAAAAATAAAAGTGGCAGCAGTTGCCCACCGCCACGAACTTGGAAAAAAGAATAGAAAAAGTGCTTTAAGCACATGTGAATAGGCAGATAATACCTACTCAAATCTATTTAAAGCACATAGAAAGGTGGGAGCAGATTACTATCTGCCCCCGATTTAAAATGAAAGAAGAAAAACAATATCTGATTTCTGTATTGTCTATCTCTTTACTATCTCCATCACTCAGCGTGAGGATTGGGTAGAATTTTGGTTTAAGTACACAAGATTTGTATACTTAAATCAACACTCTACAAAGGGCACACCTGTTGCCGACATACGTGCGCCCCTTGATAAATAATATTAGGTGAATTAATTTACCTCACCATCAAATCCGCAGTAATTACACTTTGGAATTGTTAAAAAAACAAAACAATGATGAATTATAAATAGCGAAAACAAAATACCAGTATATTTCCTTATATCCTATTTCCACATACTGTTGACATGCGTTTTTTTGAGTAAAAAACTTGCTGAAAACACGTAAATAAGCCATTTCCAGCGATTTGAGATTGTAAAAAGATTCTGTTTTGAATTGTGGAATTTGAGCAAAAAAATAACATCCTACAATGTTTTCACACTGTAAGATGTCATCTATTTGCTATACTGCTTCCTTTATTTTCGCTTTTCTTTCCCGATCATATCTCTTCCTATACTCTTTTTGGCACGCATCGCATCTGCATTTTTTCCGGCTTTTTGATCCAACTTCAAATTCTTTTCCGCAATCAATGCAGATTAGTTTTTGGGTTTCCATTTTTGCGTTGCTCCGGTGCTTATAACAGTATGATGCCGGTTTTGTCTTTCCTTGCCTGAACAATCTACCGCAAGTTTTGCATGTTCCTATTTTTCCCCCGGCAAGTCGCTCATAGTGTAAATCCAGGTGGTCATAGTCCGTAACGTAATCTATTATGTTTTCATCGCTGATATCAACAAAATTGATATACCATAATCGCAATTTGTTTTCTGTTATGTCGAATAATCCAGCATCATGCAAAGTTCCCAGTGCCCAAATCTTTTCTTGTTGGTCGGTGAACTTACAACCCCCGGCTCTTTGTATTTCCGTCCTATTCATATAAACGTAAAATTTTGTTTCCGGCGAAATCTGATTTTCAACGCCTATTGTCGCATTGTATAATCTGCGATATTTTGCTTCGACCAACATTACAAAGAGCATTCGGCGATAATTGTCATTATCAATACTCATGATAGCATCCCATTCCGATTGTGTGATCGGTGTCGGGTGTGGCAATTTCAACTTATATTTTTTTGAAGTCTCAATTGCGCTGTCAATTACCAAGAAAGATTTGACATAGTTGAATTCCGGGCATGTCCGTTTCCAGAATCCAATTAACTCTTTTTCAATCTCACTATCCATTTCAGTTAATTCCTCAACTGTAATATTATCGTAAGATTTACCGGCTTCAATTACCTTTTTATATCGTAAGTATTTAGCATAGAGTAAAGCTGCCGTTTTTGTAAACTCGTTTTCTTTAGATGCTTCCATTTTTCTGGCAATTGCCAATTCGTCAAAAGTTTTTCTTCCATTCATTTTTCAAGGTACTCCATTCATCATTCATCATTTTTTATCTGTTTTTGTTTTGCCTATTGTTTTTGGAGTCCTTTTTGTTGTACTTTTTGCCCTCCTACTTATATTATACCGCATCAATCGCCAATTTCCTTTATTTTTTTAATAAAAATATTGACTTTTTATTATTTTCATGGTATTATATATATTTATCTTATTATCTTCTTATATTTTTGTGCATATTGTATATATGCCCTTTTAAGCTCGTATTTGCCATTTTAAGCCATTTTATTATTCAGTCGATAAAGTTATCACATCCGTCATTAAAACTCGTTAAAAGCCAAAATAAACCCCATAGAACGCATTCTACAGGGTTTAATATATGCTAATAGTCTTAAAGAGAGATGGAGTCTCTCGAATGGAATGCGAAAACTACTTTCGACATGTTGAATATATCACATATTCCAAATTTGTCAATGCATTTTGAGCGACAATTTTAATTATTTTCTGACACAACTTATCATCACGACCAAAAAGAAAAAGTAATGCCAAAATTAGCATCACAGCAACGGCAATTACAGGATATATTGCTTTGTACTTTTTCATGTACTTTCTCCTTATTTTTCTTTGAATTGTATAATTGTATATCCAAATAATTTGTAATATGGAGCTGGTTTTTCATCAAATACATAATAGTTAATTGAATCAGCAACTAAGATTGCGATAAAAGAAAGAACCATCCATAATACCATAAATGGTATACAAATATCCCATTAAAATTCAATGGAAGATTTGAGTAATCCCACATAACGGGAAGTAGGTTAGTGCTTTGGAATATTGTGCCGACAAT
>NZ_JBNPLX010000062.1:0-3568 GCF_050313695.1 Bariatricus sp. SGI.161 | reverse complement strand
TGTCGACCAGCAAGTTTAAGTTCCTGTCTCCTGCACAAATACAGCAAATTAAAATCTCAACATTTAAATATTATCTATGACAACGTGCGGTAGGAAACAGCACGCTTTTATCTTGACCATCCCGCTACATTCCGATATAGTTTTTTATGGAACAAAGAAAAGAGAAAGAACATCCCCTCCTACAGTTCGTTCTTTCTCTCATACACCAGCATGCCTGCCTTTTCCGGGATCGCATCCCACTCGTGAGGCTCCGGCACCACCGACATTTACTATGATAAGAGAAAATTCCCTGTTTTGCAAGCTGATTCGTATAAGAACTTCATCAAAAGCCCTTTTTGATTCCTTCATGGCTGGATTCCGTCCTGAATTTCAGACCTGTCCATGTTGTGGTGCCGCAGGTTCCTGCAGCATTCATGCCTACTATGACCGTTCACTGGTCGATTTCATAGGCGGAAAGCCTGTACGGCACAGTCTCTGTATCCTGCGGCTCATTTGTTCCTGCGGACATACCCATGCCATCCTTCCAGACTTCATCATCCCTTACTCTTCCTATGGCCTCTTTTTCATCCTCCGGGTCCTGGCAGAGTATTTCCGGCATATTTCCTCTGTTGAAAAACTCTGTGAGCGTTTCCTCATTTCCACGAAACTGCTTTACCACTGGCTTTCCCTGTTCAGGCAGCAGAAAGAAGAGTGGCTGGGCCTTCTCTCTTCCATGGAGACATCCGGCCTCTCTTTTCTGAAGAGCCTTTTTCTCATGCCCTGCTATTCTGATTTCGCCTCCGGTTTTGTCCGGCACTTTGCTGTTTCCTTCCTCCAGTCCCACAGGAATCCGGCGTCCTACTGCCAGCAGGTGTTCGCCCCTTAAACTGTTTTCTTCCCACCACATGACATGGGGATAGGAATCATCCTGACTCTTTTGTATGATGGGGAAAACCAGTACAAGGAGGATTTTTTTATGCACTACAACACCAAAAACTTTTCAGACGCAGCTGCTGTGGCTCAGTTCCGGCTCGCACTCATTGCACCGGCCATCCATGGCCTTTTTCCGGATGCATCCAGAAACGCCTATTACCAAAGGGTAACAGAAAAACCCCTCACCCTCCCTGACGGCTCTGTATTCCAGTACAGTCCCAAAACCCTCAGTAAGTGGGCCTCCCTCTACCAGAACGGCGGTATCGATGCCCTCATGCCCCGGGAACGTTCCGATAAAGGCTCCACACGGGTCCTTCCGGACACTGCCATCGAAGAGATCTACCGGCTGAAAGAGGCGTTCCCACGCTTAAACGCCACCCAGATCCACCGCCATCTGGTGGAAGGATCTTTCATCCCCGCCTCTGTCAGTGTCTGCGCCGTCCAGCGCTTCGTGAAAAAGCACGACCTGAAATCAGCGCGAAATCCCTCTATGAGGGACAGGAAAGCTTTTGAGGAAGACGCCTTTGGAAAAATGTGGCAGGCAGATACCTGTTACCTCCCCTATATCACCGAAGACGGGCAGCGCAGGAGGGTCTACTGTATCATGATCATTGATGACCACTCCCGCTTCCTGGTAGGCGGCGGCCTTTTTTATAACGATAACGCTTTCAACTTCCAGAAAGTTCTGAAACATGCAGTGGCCTCCCACGGCATTCCAGCGAAACTTTATGTTGACAATGGCTGCAGTTACTCGAATGAACAGCTCTCCCTGATCTGCGGCTCGATCGGCACCGTGCTCCTCCATACAAAAATACGGGACGGCGCAAGCAAGGCGAAAATCGAGCGCCAGTTCAGAACGTTGAAAGAAACCTGGCTTTATACGCTGGACCTGGATTCCATCACATCCCTGGCACAGTTCAATTCCCTCCTTCGGGACTATATCCGCTCCTACAATACTTCCATGCATTCCGGCATCGGCTGCACTCCCATGGAGCGTTACCAGAAGACGCGTCTCTCCATCCGGATGCCGAAATCGCGGGAATGGCTCGATGAGTGTTTCCTCAACCGCATCACCAGGAAGGTGAATAAGGATTCCACCGTCTCCATCGACAGGGTCTCCTATGACGTCCCCATGCAGTTCATTTCATCCAAAGTTGAGATCCGTTTCCTTCCGGACGATATGTCTTCCGCCTTCATTCTTTATGAGGGGGTGCATTATCCCATCCGGCCAACGGATAAAAATGAGAACTGCAGGACAAAACGCAGCAACACGCCCTCCATTGATTATTCAAAGATAGGAGGTGCCTGCTGATGTTCCGCTCTTACTATGGATTGGCCTTCAACCCGTTTGACAAGCAGATGGCTTCCGAGAAGGACCGTTTCCTCTCGAAAGACATCTCGGAGATGCTCTCACGCCTGGACTATCTGAAAGATACAAGAGGCATCGGACTGTTCACCGCACGCCCAGGTATGGGCAAATCCTTTGCGCTGCGCTGTTTTGCCAAAAGCCTGAACCCGAACCTTTACCACATGCAGTATCTCTGCCTCTCTACCGTCAGCGTCATGGAATTCTACCGCCAGTTCTGTTCCACGCTTGGTATAGAACCCAAAGGCGGCAAACCCGGCATGTTCCGGGCGATCCAGGAGCAGGTCCTCTATCTTTACCGGGAAAAGAAGCAGCCCCTCCTCCTTGCCATCGACGAGGCGCAATACCTCTCCACCGGCATCCTGGAGGATATCAAGATGCTCATGAATTACGGATATGATTCCCTCAACTGCTTTACACTCATACTCTGCGGGGAACCCCATCTGAACAATACGCTCAAAAAACCTGTCCATGAGGCGCTGCGGCAGCGTGTCACCGTCCACTATAACTTTTCCGGGCTTTCAGATTCGGAAGTGGGGCAGTATGTCCTCCACAAGATCTCCTGTGCGGGCGGTGCTGCCTCTATCATTGACCATGCAGCACTCTGTGCTGTCCACAGCCACTCACAAGGCAGTCCCAGGCTCGTTGACAATCTGATGACCAATGCGCTGACGCTTGGGGCACAGATGGAAAAGAAAGTCATTGATACAGAGGTCATCCTGGCTTCCGTCAGCAGCCAGAACCTGGGTTAAGGAAAGGGGGACGGTTTATGGAATACATATGCACTCTCAGGCATGGTTCCCGCAAGGAGCAGTGGACCGGAAAACTTACGCTGCTGCAGAAGCGTCCCGGGCTGTACGAAGCTGAGATCAGTGGACGTGGAACTTACTTCCACGTCCTTACCGGGCGGCATAAATATGGGAATTACCTGTGCATCCCCAATCATGATATCGGGTGCGAATTGTCTGATTTCTCCGATATCTTCTGGAATGAGGAACGGCTCCGCAGCCTGATGCGGACGGTGGACGCAGTAACCGTTGCCACCGGGCTGGTGCATCTGCCTGCCCTGGCTGACGATGATATTTAAAAAATTTTCAGTATTTCTCATGGGCTGTGGATCCCACAATGGAATCCGCAGCTCTTTGTATTTCAGAGCAGTCTCCCTGTCGACAACAGCGTGCCGTGTTTTTGATAGAAGAATGCATTTGCAGGCAGCACTGCGCAGTCAAAGGAATAAAAAATCAGAAAAATAATTCGCTGTTTGTGTCTCCTTAAATTTACCGTCCAACA
>NZ_JBNPLX010000061.1:0-4124 GCF_050313695.1 Bariatricus sp. SGI.161 | reverse complement strand
TTTCAGAAACTTGTAAATATTTGTCGAACGCTTTACATTGCAATACTCGACACGCTATTATAATATAATAAGTGTCTAGCTAGACTTTGATCGGGTGAAGGCAACTATTATCAATCCTCATTTCTTTCGCATCTTATTAGGAAATAGGTGAGACGATAGTTGCCTTCTTGTAATTTATGCGATATACAATTTTTTATTATAATACCCTGCAATCCACCCCGAAGGAGTTAGCACCCATGTATCATTTCCGACATTCTGATATCCCAAACAGGTGATTCTTGTTCCCTTATCTAATGCGCCGTCCTGATCCGCATCATGTTTCTGTCCGTCCGTGGTTAATTCAGAATGTTTTTTCGCACGATAGCTTGTTCCCGGACCAGTGCGAACCATCATTTCTTCCTGTAGTGTATAGACCTTATTTCTCGCGTATACCATTTCGGTAGCATTTGCGACTTCGTTTAGCTTGCTCTTGCTGATCGGGCCATATTTGGCATCCGCTTCCAAACTATAGTCTGTCTGGAACTTTAATAAGGCTTTCTCCGTGTCGTCTCCAAACTCTCCGTCTGCTCCAGCTTGTCCGCAGCTATAACCGGCAGAGATTAGGAGACTTTGCATTTCTTTTACATCTTCTCCCTTATCGCCTTTCGAGAGATAATTTTTCGCTACAGGAATTACTTCTGTATTGCTTCCTGCGTATCTTAACACTGCATTCCATCCTTTTGAATAGAGATAATAGCTTCTTACGTATATTTCTCTTCCAGTCTGGTCTCCGGTTACTCCTCCGGTTACTTTTCCGATTTCATTAATACTTGCCTGTACAATCTGTCCATTCCCAATTGACATGGCTGTATGATGTTGGTGATTCAACAAAATATCTCCTGCTTGCAACCCGGATCCGGTCTGAAAGTTCACGGATGATGTCACATCTTTGAATCCCAATTTCGAGAAGATGTTATACATGTTTCCCGTATAGGTTGCCCCATAACTCTTAACTGGAACTCCCGAATTCTCCCAGGCACTTATTATCAACGATGAACAATCATAGTCTGGTCCCCAGCGTTTCGTCTGGTCATACCCATGACTGTTATCATTTGCAATATTTACTGCCCATGCTACTGCATTACCGATTGCTGACATAATCTTCTCCTTTCTGTGCGACGTCGCACATAAAAAAGAGAGCCGTTTCCAGCTCTCTAAATCATTGTTTTCCAGTTTCCTTATGTTCTTTTATCCAATTTAATTTTTCAACTATCAATATCTCTGCCCATTCCGGCGGATGATTCACACCATTGTCCCAGTTTTCTAGCGTTCTAATCGGTATTTTAAATTGTCGTGACATTTCTGCGCGAGACAAACCCGCTTCCATTCTTGCTTCTTTTATTGTCATACTGTTTTCTCCTGTTCTGTTGGAATTACTCTCCATCCTTTATACGTACTGCATGGATATTTTTTCCCTAATGCTGCCCTTTTTGCTCCAGATAAACCCGCTCTCACATTATTATATTCCCTGCTGTCAGGTTCGCATCCGAACAATTCTAAACCATTTTCTCTCAGCCAATAATTCAGCGAATGAAAATGATAATGTTTTCCATTCGGTGATACTAAATGCCAATCAATAGCATTTACATTCGTTTCGAACCTTCCAGAATTTGTACTTTTTAGTGCCGCCTGCGTACCCGCTTTTTGCAATTCGCGCATATCTCTTTTTTTGGCTTTCTCCGAAATCTTCTTTCTGGATTCGTCAGAAAAAACTCTTCCTTTTCGCGTTTTTGAAGCATGTATCTTCTGGCACTCTTTCGAGCAGGTAATTTTCTTTGATGATGGAGGTGCATAGAACGCTTTTCCACATTCTACGCACGTTTTTATATTCTTCTCCATGTTAAAACTCGAAATATTCCGGTTCTCCGGATTTTTCAATCCCTCCAAACTCATCCGGCACAAGCTCATACACTCTAAACAGTGCGCTTTCAAGACCGTCTGTGCAAGCCGCTTCTTTCGCTGCTTCTTCTGCGCTTTCGGCTTCCATTTCGTCCAGTCCGTTGATTGTCTGCCACTCATCTACGCTAACAAAACTATCTGCAAATCCAAATTCTACTAAATATTTTTTCATTTCTATTCCTCCATTTATTGCTATGCTAATGTTGCATATTTTTCACGAACATATTCTTCTGTCTGATTATCAAAATAACCATATCTTGTTTTACTGTAATGTTTGCTGTTATCTCTTGTTTCGATAATAGAAAAATATGTTCTTGATTTTCCATAATTTTCCCAGTCGCTTACAACTGCTTCGTAGTGAAAACCATTGTCATAGCTGTTTTTCTCTTCAACAATTGCTTCTAATTTATTAATCAATTGTTCTTTTATGCTCTTTGCTTCTTTCCATGCTTTTTTGAGCGCTTCGGAGATACCAAATCCGAATGTCTTAATCAATTCCCATGCTCTTTTCATAATTTTTGATAAGTTGTATTTTTTCATCTTTGTTATCTCCCTTCCTTTATTGTAATTGTATTATACCACCAATTCGGTGGTATGTCAACACTTTAATGGAGGTTTTTAAAAATATTTAAAAAAGAGGGCGATGTTACTCGCCCTCTGAATCATTACACTCTGGTAATCCTGCCACACTGGTTAACAACGAAAGAATTCCTGCCAAAACTGATGCGGATATTACCAGCTTCGCATCCACCTGACCTAATGCCGTTGCGGTTCCAATCGTGGCCACCGCTGTCTGAGCTACTGTCTTTACAGCTCTTACTCCTGCACACTTCGCCCATTTTTTCCAATCTTTCATACTGATTCTACCTTCCTTTCCAAATCTTCAATCCTGTGATTTGCCACCTTGATCTGCTCTTCTTGAACTGCAGAAGCCTCCTCCAAACGATATGTACGCTCTATTACATTATTATGCTTATCTACTCTTTTCGTGAGTTCAGTGAGCTTGTAATCTATTAATGCGACCGTCTTATCGTTCTGTTCTTCTGATCTGCGCTGCTGAAAATAGTTGTTGATCATACATACAACGATTGCAACTGCTCCTGTGATAATCGCTTCAATCACATTTCAATACCTCGATTCTTTAATTTTCTGCATAAAAATAAGACCTCTACGGTCTCGCTCTGATTTCCATATGATCCTCCTAATTATCGTCCGTTTCTGCCAGGTAGCAAAATACCACTCCGGCTGCAAATCCTACTACCATTCCAACCATGAAATACATTATTCTGCTCCTTCTTCAGATGCCAGCTCTTCCATACCGGAATCAATCAGGATCTCTTTTACCTTGTCTTTCAATAGCCTCGGCGCCTGCGCATAAGTCTTCTTTCCTAACATAATCTGCTGTGCCCATAACATTGCCATCATTTCTTTACCTTCCTTTCTTGTGAAAAATAGTATAATACAAGTTAATATTGTTACCATTACTGATACACCAACTCGGACATTTCAAGCACGCATTCCTGCAGCATATTATTCTGTTCTTTTAATTCTGCAATTTCCTTCTGTGCTTTTTCTAATAGTTCCGCCGGAGTTTCTCCCGCCTTGTACAGGAATGGCTCTAAGATTCCCGCATTGTACAAGGTAATCCCTTCGAACTGCGTATAGTTCTCATATACATTAAGATTCTGTCCGCGTTCCTGGATTGTGATTTTTTTCGTCTTTGTGGCATCTTCAAATATCGCTCTTAATTTTTCTTGCGTTGCCACTGCAGATATCACCTTAATACGAAGAGCCCCATCTCCAGCTAGGTAAGCCTGCTGAATCTGGAGCTCTGTTCCATCATTGAATATCGCTTTCATCTTTTCTCCTCTCTATTGATATACCTGTTCGCTCATCTCTAAAATACACTGCGTCAGCATGTCATTCTGTTCCTCCAAACTAGCAATCCGTTCCTCTTGTGTAGGCTCTGCTACTAGCTCAGGGTCGTCTACCAGACTCCATACCTGTTTCACTGTACCATCTATGTATTCCAAACTGCTTTCGTAATGCTGTCCGGTCGGAGGTTCTGGCCGGATACAATAAACTTAAGTTCTCGCATATCTCTCCTTTCCTGTGCGACATCGCACAAAAATAAGAGCCGGTTGGCTCCTGGTTTACGGGTTGCATATTAATTTCTGTTACTGCGC
>NZ_JBNPLX010000060.1:0-4141 GCF_050313695.1 Bariatricus sp. SGI.161 | reverse complement strand
CTCTTATAGAAATATTTATTCCACGAAAAATTGTAAAAATTCTTTCATAGAAGGATCGAGTCCTTTGCGCTTCTTCCTGACAAGAATTACTGGTAATTGCACCGGTGGATTCAGTGGAATTGCCACTACATTCTCATGATGGAACACGTCAAAATTACTCTTGGCGAGCAGGCTGATTCCTTCCCCGATGGCAACGGCGCTGATGATAGATTCAACTCTGGCCGTACGGCTGACACTGGAAGCGGGAATTCCTGCTTTTTTGAATTCTTCCATACATAATTGATAGATGGAGGTATATCGATTCATCAATATAAAGCGTTCGTTGGTCAAGGCTTTCAATGGAATTCCAGATGGAGCAAAATTATCAGATGGAGAGAGGCCGTCGGCTGGAGCTAGATTACTGGTTTTAGTATGCTCAGTCAAAAGCGGCTGACATGCCAAGGGATGATTTGTCGGTAAGACTGCGACCAGTTCATCTTCCGCCAGAAGATAAGTTTTATATTTCTGGACCCTGCCAGAGTCAGAAAACTTGCCGGAACCAGAGAATCCTTCGGAGCCGCCGGGGTGTATCATATGCTCTCTGGCAATAATAAGATCATATTTGTCTTGCTCCAGTCCGTTTAGCAGATCCTTTTCCTCCACTTCATCGATTTCAATATGGATGTCCGGATGTTGTTCCGTAAATCTTTTGAACCGGGAGGTCAGATGATATTGCGTCAGGATCGGGAGAGTACCGATATGGAGTTCCCGATGTAAATCATCCTGATAGCTGTGCATTTTGGAAAGTGTCTGATGATAGCGTTGATACAGATCTAAAGCCTCCTGATAGAATAATGTTCCGGCTTCAGTAAGGGAAGCGCTGCGTCGACTGCGGTCCAAAAGCTGAATGCCAAGTTCCTTTTCTAATTTTATGATCTGTTTTGATAAGGCAGATTGCGAGATATGCAGAGACTCTGCAGCATCAAAAAGGGTATCCTGTTCGACAACTGCGATAAAGTATTCCAACTGTTCAAATGTCATATCGGTCACCTCGATGTTATATCATAGTTGGGGAGCGTTTGCCCCCAATATCATGAATATGAATCTCAATATAAATCATTCCATTCTGGAATCAATTATACCATAAATTGAATTGATTGGCGAATGAAAAATTCATACACTTGTAATCAGAAGGACATGATACCGGTGAACAGGCAGCCACACATTGAAAGCCACAGTATTTTCCTGTTCACTTACGCCAGAACAAAGAAAATATAAGATGCATACAAGAATAGGAGGAAAACAAATGGCAAATGGAGTGAAGGATCTTCGCAGCGCGCTGGATTTGCTGAGAACAATGGAAGGTCAGCTCATTGAAACAGATGTGGAAGTAGAGCCGATGGCAGAGCTTTCAGGAGTATACCGTCATGTGGGAGCAGGCGGTACGGTCATGCGTCCGACGAAGGAAGGTCCGGCGATGATTTTCAATCATGTAAATGGACATCCGGATGCAAAAGTAGTCGTAGGAGTGCTTGCAAGCAGGAAAAGAGTCGCTGTATTATTAGACAGCAAGCCGGAGGAATTGGGGAAATTACTTTATCACAGTGTGGATCATCCGATTCCGCCGGTGCTTACCAGTAAGCCTGCCCTGTGCCAGCAAGTCGTACATAAAGCAACGGACCCGGACTTTGACTTGTTTCGATTGGTTCCGGCACCAACCAACACACCGGATGATGCAGGACCATACATTACGTTGGGCATGTGTTATGCGACACACCCGGATACTGGACAGAGTGATGTGACGATTCATCGGATGTGCATTCAGGGGAAGGATGAATTATCTATCTTCTTTACGCCAGGAGCACGCCATATCGGAGCGATGGCAGAACGTGCAGAGGAGCTTGGACAGAAATTGCCGATTTCCATCAGTATAGGAGTAGATCCTGCTATTGAGATCGGCTCTTGCTTTGAGCCGCCGACAACGCCAATGGGGTATGATGAACTTGCTGTTGCAGGGGCATTAAGAGGGGAACCGGTAGAATTGTGCCAGTGTCTGACTGTTAAGGAAAGAGCGATTGCCAATGCAGAATATGTTATTGAAGGTGAAGTAATCCCACATGTCCGTGTGCAGGAAGATCAGAACAGTAACACTGGATACGCCATGCCGGAATTCCCAGGATATACGGGACCGGCAAGCAGCGAGTGTTGGCTGATCAAAGTTACAGCAGTGACACACAGGCAGCATCCGATCATGCAGACCTGTATCGGATCAAGCGAAGAGCATGTATCCATGGCGGGTATTCCGACTGAGGCAAGTATCTACGGAATGGTAGAAAAAGCAATGCCGGGAAGACTTCAGAATGTATATTGTGCTTCTGCCGGCGGTGGCAAATATATGGCGGTTCTGCAGTTCCAGAAGAAGACGGCCAGTGATGAAGGGCGCCAGAGACAGGCGGCACTGTTGGCTTTCTCCGCATTTAGTGAGTTAAAGCATGTATTTCTGGTAGACGAAGATGTGGACTGCTTCGACATGAATGATGTCCTGTGGGCCATGAACACCAGATTTCAGGGAGATGCCGATATTATTACGATTCCAGGAGTCAGATGCCATCCGTTAGATCCGTCAAATGACCCGACATGTTCTCCGAATATCCGAGATCATGGAATCGCATGCAAGACGATCTTCGACTGTACGGTTCCATTTGACCAGAAAGAGCGGTTCCAGAGAGCCCGTTTCATGGACGTAGATCCACAGCATTGGTTAGCATAACGGGATTGCAGCAGATGACCGGAAAGTGTGAGAGTTGACATGGAGAAAAAGAAAATTATTGTAGGAGCGACAGGAGCCAGCGGACTTCCCATTCTGATATCTTGCCTGCAGATCATTCAGGAAGCGTCGGAGTATGAATCCTGTCTGATCATGAGTGACAGTGCGAGGATTACTCTGGCGCATGAGACAGAATATTCCGTTGAAGAAGTAGAAGCGTATGCAGACTGCGTTTTTTCGCCGGAAGAGATTGGGGCCGGTCCGGCCAGCGGATCTTATAAGACGACGGGGATGCTGATTGTTCCGTGCAGTATGAAGACCATTGCCGGAATTCACAGCGGCTATGCCGATAATCTGATCCTTCGGGCAGCAGATGTGACGATCAAGGAGCAGAGGACCCTGGTGCTGGCAGCA
The DNA here is from genome assembly GCF_050313695.1 of Bariatricus sp. SGI.161. Taxonomy (NCBI): domain Bacteria; kingdom Bacillati; phylum Bacillota; class Clostridia; order Lachnospirales; family Lachnospiraceae; genus Bariatricus; species Bariatricus sp. SGI.161. The sequence goes on along the minus strand of NZ_JBNPLX010000060.1, from coordinate 981 downwards.
AGGGAGACGCCGTTAAGCCCGATACATCTTCGCAATCTTCAGGAGCTTGCAATGATACCGGGAGTTCGGATCATTCCGCCGATGATGACATTTTACCATAGACCGGATGGTATCGAAGATATGGTGTACCATATTGCGGCGAAGCTTCTGGAGCCATTTGGGATTGAAGCAATGAATTACCGCAGGTGGCAGGGATTGTAGCGCGGGGAATAAAAAGAGGATAAGAAGAGGACGATGGAATGGAGATTCAGATTGAAAGGAAATTATCTTACACCAGGCTTGCGGTTCGTGTCGTGAGCATAGGAAAGGATTATCACATCCTGCTTCAAGGCGGAGAATGTCCTCATATCGGCTGCACGGTTCTTGCAGTTCCCCGCCATTCTCTGGAAGAAGCGAAGCAAAAGATGAGTAGCACGGCTTCTGTGTTAAATGTAATCGGTCACAAAGATGAACAGCTCTGTCGGTATCTTGCCGAACAGATTGCTGCTAAGACAGGGGCGGTTACCGTCTGTACCGGTGGTTTTCATGTAGAGCACATCACCGGTCAAGAGATAGAAGAGGTATTAAGATCAGTTAGAGAGATCGCGGAAGAGATTACAGAAGAGATTACAGGAGAGATTATAAGATAATTATGAAAGAAAATGATTATAGAAAAAATTACAGAAACAGTTACTGGTATATAGGATGGAAGGAAATAAAGGAGAAGAAAGAAATGGTAAATTTTCGTACGGAAAAAAGAAGAATAATAACAGGGCTGTGCAAAAAAACGTAATTTTTCAGCTAAAAAAAGGAAAAGAAACTAAAAGTCGAAAGAGGTATGATAATCATGTAAATAAAAAAGATGCATGCATTATGAACCTGTCAATATACAAAGGAATGAAAGGAAACAAATATGAATAACAAAGTAAGCGTAAAAGAAAAAATTTGTTATGGTATTGGATCTGGTGGTGGTAATATCATTACTCAGATTCTGGGGACTTT
>NZ_JBNPLX010000059.1:0-4556 GCF_050313695.1 Bariatricus sp. SGI.161 | reverse complement strand
TCAGTCGGTCATTTTTTGCGGACAGTTCATACATGCTATCCTTTTCTGTTCTCTGCTCCTGCGTTTGCTCTCGTTTGATTTCTCCCTCCGTATCTTCTTGGCACAAGCAGGACAATACCTTGATGCACCAGAGCCCGGGACATATTCAACGCCGCACACCGTACAATTTTTAGCGGGCATTGCTGCCCACCGTTTTGTAGGTATGATATGTAATTCATCGACAAAGCCGATGAATTTATAGTAAATCTTGATTTCCTGCTTCACTGTTCCGTCTGCCATCTTCTCACGCTCCGAAACAAGTATCTTGTCTATGAGTGCGTTTATAACTGTTGCATCCAGTTCTTTTAAGCCTTGATAATTTCGGATAAGGGCGAGGAAGTCACGGATTCCCCGTGATTTCTCGTAGCTTTCATTAAGAGTTTCCGTCACCTCTTTCAGCCTTGCTTCAATTTCAAGCTGCTCTTTCTGGTATTTCCCCGACATCATCTCAAAATTCCGCTCGGTAATACGCTCCATGACCTTATCCTCGTAGAGAGAGGAAAACAGCCTGTCCAGTTCCGCAAGGCGTTTGTTCAGCTTCTTACGTTCTTTCTCTAATGCTTTCGCCCTGCTCTGGTCTGTTTCCGTGAGCCGCTTTTCTATGGCCCTGACCGCCTTTTCATCATTCACTGCCATATCCGCAAAACAGTTGATGTCGGCAAGAACGGCATTGAATAAATCCCTTGCTTCTATATTGTGGGCACTACACTCGCTTCTTCCGTTTCTTGCATAATTATTACATGAATACTGTACACAGTCGATAATCTCTGGGCGTTTCCTCCTGTGTACGTTCATTGCCCGCAGAGCACATCCGCAGTCCACACACTTGATAACGCCTGCAAAAATATTTACAAATCCTCCCTTGTTCTGTGGAAGCCTACGACTTGTAATAAGCTGTTGGACAATATCAAATTCCTCCTGCGTGACTATTCCCTCATGGGTATTGGGTATCACTTCCCATTCTTCGGGCAGCTTAGAGGGGCGTTTCTTGCTTTTCATATTGGCGGCAATCCGTTTGTAGCCTACAAGATTTCCCGCATATATCGGGCTTCTTAAAATGCTCCTCACGCTGTTCCCACTCCAAATATAGCGTTTGTCCTCGTTCCCCTCAAAATGACGTTCAAAGCCTGTTTCGCCACGCTCCGCCGCATAAGCGGCAGGGCGTAGGATATGCTGTTTATTAAGATGTCTGCAAATTTTGGCAACTCCATTCCCTTTTAATGCAAGGTCGAATATCTCTTTTACAACATGTGCCACTTTATCATCTATCAGCAGATGGTTGTGGTCGGCAGGGTCTTTGATATAGCCATAAGGGGCGGTAGTTCCCATGAATTTCCCCTGTTGAAACCTCGCCCGATATGCCGATTTTATCTTAACAGATATGTCAGCGGCATACATTTCGTTTAAAATGTTGCGGAAAGGCGTGATGTCCATAGCAGATTTATTCAAGGTATCTACGCCGTCATTGACCGCTATATACCTCACGTTATGCTCTGGGAAGAAAACTTCCAGATATAACCCACAATCAAGATAGTTTCTCCCCAGACGGGATAAATCTTTCGTAATCACGCAGTTTATCAGACCGCTTTCAATGTCTTTTATCATATTCTGGAAACTTGGTCTTTGGAAATTTGTACCAGAATAACCATCGTCCACATACGTTTTTGCTATGTGCCATCCCTGCTTTTTCACATAATCCGTGAGGATGGATTTCTGTGTCGCAATGCTCGCACTCTCGTTATCCGTACCATCGTCTTTAGATAAGCGGCAATAAATGCCGACTAAATAGATTTTCTTTTCTTCTTTGATTCCTGCCATACTGTAAAACCTCCGTATCTGTCCTATCTGTTTTCATGTCCCATTGCGTACATTCTAAGCGGACAGCCCCTCATTGTCGAAGGTGTCGCCCTCGGCAATCTTCTTCCGAATATCCTCGGAGATAATCGGGACAAACGCTTCTGTAACGGTCTGTGTGCCGACATATTCACGGCTGATTATCATCTGCACTGGTGCTTTTGGCACGATACGCTTTCTCTTTTTATCTGCTTTCTTATCCTCGCCCATACTTAAATCTTCCTTTCCAGACAGGGCAGGGAAGAGTTTGGAAATGTCCCCGCCCTGCCAATCAGATACCATTAATCCTCGCTGTTTAATTCTTTCTGTAATGCTTTAAGGAGTGCCGCCGCTTCATCAGCGTTCAGCGTGATTCCCTTGCCGCACTTTTCACGGTTCGGGGAAAAGCTGCGGATGTCATACTTCGGCTCTTTCCCATTCCATGAAATGAGATTGATTTCCTTTGTGTAGCCACTGTCGCCCGTAGACAATACTGCGATTTCCTTTACGATTTCATACTGGATTTCTCTCATTCTCCATACCTCAACTCTCTGTATTTACTTCCCGAAAAAAGAAGATTAGCGGCTGTCACGGTTGCGTTTCCTCTGCAACTCACGCTCCAAAAGTTTGATGATGGTTTCCTCCATCTGCTTCGGCGTTGTGTTCTTCGGAAAGTATTTTTTCAGCTTGCTTGTGTTGATTTTCAAGGTTTCTTTCTGGTTGCCCTTTTCCTCCGTCATAATCGCAAATATCGTATCCATGTCAAGCCGCCCGCTCTGGCTTAACTGTTTCATCCGCTGTGCCTGTGAGAGTGAGGGCGTTGCTTCTTCGCTCTCCATCGTGGCAAAGAGGTTTTCCTGCTCGTCTTTCTTCAAGAAGGACAGTTCCACCGCAGGCGTGAGGGCGATTTTCCCCTCGTCCACCATCTGCAAAATCGGCGGTATCAGTTCCGTCAGGCGGATAAAACGCTGCACGGTCATCCTGCCCACGCCGAAGCCCTGTGCCACCTTGTCGTCCGTCCGCAACTTCGTCACAACTTGTGACGAGGTTAAGTCTGTGCGGAAACCCTGCCGCTTCATGGCTTCGGATTTCATCTTGTAAGCAAACGCCCGCTCCGATGGCAGGATATTCTCACGCTGCAAATTGCTGTCTACAAGGGTGATGATGGCTCGGTCACGGTCTAAGGGCAGGACAAACGCAGGCACGGTATTTATCCCTGCAAGTTCAGAAGCACGGACACGCCGCTGTCCTGCAATCACTTCATAACCGTCCCCGTCCTCTTTCGGGCGTGTGATTATCGGCGTGACAATGCCAAATTCCTTGATGCTTTCCGCTAACTCTGACAGTGTTTCATCTTCTGCCACATGAAACGGATTGTCGGGGAACGGGTACAAGTCTTTGGTCTTTAACACCTTAAAATCCTGTTTCTTCATTCACATATCTACCTTTCTTTCGCTCTGCTTCTATGATTTTTCTGCAATTCTTCCAACACTTCGGGCGGTATTTTTGACAGCAGCCGCCCCATCTGCTCGTTGGTTCTCTGCAATTCAAATATCTTCTGATTCGCTTTCTGCACCTTTAGTTCCTGCTCGTACTTTTCATCACGCATACGCCCCGCATAGTCTGATTCCTGCCCAATTCTCTCTTTCAAACTGTCGATATACGCCTGCTGTTTCCCGATTTCCTTAGAGAATTTCTCCACGTCTGGCAGCCATGCAGAGAGTAAATCTAACGCTTTATCCCTTTTCTTCCCTGCGTTAAAGGCGTTGATGTCGGATAGGGCAGACACGATTTCTTCATACTGTTTATCAAGCCTGCCGCCTAATTTATAGAGCCATGTGGGGACGTGTTTCCGCTTGGTTTCCATTGAGGACTGCCCCCGTTCAAGCTGATTCCACCGTGAGGACATCCGCTCATGGTAGGCGGTCTGCCACTCGGATAATGATTTCTGGTTGCCTAAGATAGCTTTCGCTGACAGCTTATTGTCTGGCGTAATCGGCACAAAGCAGAGGTGCATATGGGGCGTTCTCTCGTCCATATGGACGACAGCGGAGAGGATATTCTGCTTTCCAACACGCTCCGAAATGAAGTCAAGAGCCGTCTGGAAATACGCTTTTTGTTCTTCGGGCGGTAACTGGTTCATAAATTCTGGTGAAGCTGTGATGAGCGTTTCCACCATCATCACGCTGTCTTTCCTTGTCCTGCACCCCGCTTCGGCTACCATGCGGTTAATCTCTTTCTTGTAGGTGTACTTTGGTGGTGCTATGAGATGGTAATTGTTTTTAGAGCGTTCCATATCTATATCTGGGTTGCTTTTGTAGGCTTCTTTCTTCCGCTCGTTGTGGCGTTCACAAGCCGCAACGCCGCCCGCTTTTCGTTTCTGGAAACGCAGGATTGCATAAGGCATAGGCGGATTCCTCCTTTCTTTCGGCGGGTGACCGTCCTTTGGGGTGACAGCGGTGACGGTGGTGACAGCAGTTTTGGGATACCCCCTGCCGACTGCCGCAACTGTCACCCTCACCCCCTGCATGACGGTCATGTCGATGATGACGGTGTTTTTGGGATACCCCCCTCGCAAGAGCCGTCACCGTCATGCCGCCATTCTTTTATCCGAAGCCGTAAGGCGTAGGATAGCAGGGCACAGCCCTGCCTTAAGGGAGTCCAGAGGGAACGTCTGGCACACG
>NZ_JBNPLX010000058.1:0-5123 GCF_050313695.1 Bariatricus sp. SGI.161 | reverse complement strand
ATATTATTTCTACATCGTAGTTTCTAAGATTGCATTTTCTTTCCCCGACAAGCTATTAATATGGTTCGTACCACCCACTAAATTCTCCATCTCCTTCAAGAGAAATTTTCCCATCAGTAAATGTTCTAAAGTAATATGTAACACCATCAATCGTTACATTTGTAAGATACTGCCATACATCTTGATGTAATACATATTCTGTTGAAAAAGAATATGTAGTATATAAGTTTTCATCCATTCCATAATAATCCATTACGACAAATTCATTACCTGAATGGAATTCTACAAATATCTGTGTATCAACCATGTGAAATGTCTTATCGGCCACAGAATTATATGCTTCATTAAGCACTGCTTGTTCTTCATTTGAAGTACCATTAATTTCACCTTCAACTTTTTTAATCAATTCAACATTTTTCTTTTCAAAATCGTTAAGTTCAGCATCTGCGTTAAAATCATTAAAAGATATTTTTTCCTTATACCAAGACCGTTCTTTAAAATATGTCTGAAGTTCTTCTGATTCGAAAACGACTCCGTGCCTTGCATAAATTTCATTACGTCCAATTTTTAATTTGTCTACCGTCACTTGTCGAACTTCATCCTCTGAAAGATATTTTGAATCACTGTCTGGGAAAATATATTCACTTGGATCTACCACCTCTTTAAAATTTTCAAGTTCATCATCAGAAAAGACCATATATGATATCTGATTTACAATATTTTCTTCACATGAACATATTACAGCCTCATTCGTATCTTTATTTAATCTTACAAATCCAACTCCTCCATCATCCTCTAATGCAGTATAGGCATCTTCTAATATTTTCATTGCATCTTCTTTTGTATCTCCCAGTCTTACTCCATGAAATGCCGGCGCATTATTATTATCTCCTTCGATGATAACCAAATCAACCTTTCCATCATCATCATAACCTACTGTAATCTCTCCATTAGACGCTTGCAATTCGCTATCGTCTGTAATAAATCCCATTTTCTCCATTTCCTTTATACTTTTACCTATCACAGTTTCCATATCTATTTCAGACAAATCATATTCTTTTACAGGTTCTTGTATATCCTCCTCAATATACTCTACGCTATTATTCCGTTCTGAAAATCTTTCTATTCCAAAACAAATTGCAAATGCTGCAACCAAAAGCCAAATGATTGTTATTATCCACTCTCTTATTGTCCATGCTTTATTCGAGATTTTTTTCTTCTCAATAGCTAATATGTCATCTTCTGGATATCCCATCTCGCGTAATAAGTCTAATGCATCTGCTTTCTGACATATCGGTATTTTTACACATGTTCCATCCTTCAAGTACAATCTTATATGCTGTGTACAAGCAATCTGCACAAAGAAAGCCGTTCCAACAATTGATAATCCATATGTAATAAATAATAATAATCCCATTATAATTATCCGTACAAAATCAGAAACAGTCCACTCTGGCTCAATACCAAATTTGATTTGGATTATATCTTCTTTTGTAAATTCATAGTTATACTCTTTACGCCATGATAACACTTTTACCTTAACATTACTTCCCGATACTTTAATTTCTGTTGGTATTTCCTTGAAAGTAAGTTTTCCAGTTCTCCTAGCCGCAAATAAATGAAACACTTTTTCTTCAGAATCACTTTCATATTTAACATTTTCACCACTGAACATCGTAGCGTTATTATCTTTAGAAATTTCTTCTTGTTGAACATCATCTAACTTGATTTCCTCTCCGCAATAAGGACATTTCTTCCAATCATCCTCTAATTTTTTCCCACAATTTACGCAATACATATGACCACTTCTCCTTTATTATTCATCTTCATTTTTTTCAAACTTAAGAGGTATCCTGTATGTTATATACTTATCTTCCTTTGTTATATCTTTTAGTACTTTAATTTCTAATTCTGCCTCTTCGGCATTTTCATATACTGCATTTCCAATTTGTCCTATGATTACACAGTAATACTGATTCTTAGGGAACAAAACCGCATCCGGGTCTATACTAATCAAATCCCCTATATCAAATCCTTGAAATTCTGTTCGTTCATTATTTTCTAGCCATAAATCTCCATTAACTTCATATTTCCCATCAAAGATTAATGTAAAATCGCAAATTTCATTAATATCATATTTTGAAGAGGATAAATTCTCAACCGTACCATATATACCAAACATAGTTCCTTCACCTTCATACTGTATTCCAGCTTCTTCAACTACTGCATATTCTGGATACGCTGCTCCCTCAAAGCATATCCCCTCATCTAATGATAAATTAACTATATCCTCTACATTAATTGGATCTCCGAATTCCACCTCTCTTGTTTGATCTCCTTTTCTAATCAAACAAACACCTATAAATACAATTATGATGATTATTATCCCAACCCACCAACTTTTATGTAATGTAATCCTCTTGATATTGATAGTGTCACTATTCATTTCTTTTGATACTGCATTTTGTACCTTTTTTTCTACTTTTGTTCCACACCTTGGACACACATTCCAATCATCATTCAACTTGTTACCACAATTTCTACAATACATATTTCATCCTTTCCTTTTAAACAAGTTATTTCTTTATTATTTATTCTTATATTTTTTATATCTATTGGCTATATTATATCATTATCTGTTGCTTATAGCTAGTGGTTTTATGTTGCTGCTAGATATATTCTTTAGCCAACAGGAGGTAATTTATGGATCTCAAAGAAATAGGCTGTAGAATCAAAACAATTAGAAAAAGTAATCGGTTGACACAAGAACAATTAGCTGAATTAATCAATGTAAGTCCACATTATATTTATGAAATAGAAAAGGGTCTCAAAAAAATGTCACTTGATACGCTCACATCACTAAGTTCATCTCTTAATGTATCCGCTGATTATATTTTATTTGGATATAGCCCCGAACCTTCTGGGCAAGAATATAAATATTTCGATCAACTTGACCAACTACTTCAACTACTAACTCCTACTCAACGTAAAAGCATCACCAAAATAATTCAAACAATTCTACCACTATTAAAATAACTTAAAACAAGGGCAGAACTTAATCTGCCCTCGCTTTCAATAATCTTATTTTATATTACTTTTTCCGTATAAACTTCATTCCTTCATATACTCTAACCGGATTTCCCCTGATAATCCGAGTATGCTCTCTCCATGCAGAATTTACCTGTTTTTGTTTCTCATCTTTCTCTTTCTGAGCCAAAATTGCATTTAATTTATTTAATGCATCCCTTTTATTTGCATACTGGCTTCTTTCAGAAGTAGATGTTACCGTAATCCCAGTTGGTATATGTATCAGTCTTACACCAGTTTCAACTTTATTTACATTCTGTCCTCCTTTGCCTCCAGAATGAAATCTTTCAAATCGAATGTCCTGATCTGTACTGACATTTTCAATTTCCGGAATAATGCTGACATCTACGAACCAATTTTTTCGCTTATGATTCGGTCTATAAGGACTTTTACAAATCCACTGAATACTGCCTTCCAATTCAGACAAATCCTGCTCTGCCGAAAATAATATAGACGTATAGCATCCATTCTCCCTTGAGGCATGGGTTGATATTATCTCTATGTCAGGATATTCTTTCTGCAGAGTTTCATATAATTTACGGACCGCCAGTTCACATTCTAGCGGCCCCTGTCCAGAACTCAATTGTACAATCATACTTATCCTTCCTACTTTCTTCCAAATTTACTTCCCTCCAGCCTTGTAATTATATACAGGTTTTAAATGCGCAGTAATCACCACAGTGTCTTGAATATTTTCTACAATATCTGCAGTTTTTCTATACGCAAATGGAGCTTCATCTAGTGTTTCCTTTCCAATACAGGAACTATAGATTCCTTTCATCTCAGCTTTATAATCAGACACCGTATAATGTGCCTGTACTTCATCACGCCGATATACTCTGCCGGAGCCATGTGGTGCAGATTCGTTCCAGTCTTTATTTCCAAGTCCGGCTCCAAGAAGAATTCCTTCTTTCATATTAATCGGAATAACCACCGTTTCACCTAATTTTGCAGAAATAGCGCCTTTCCTTAAGATACAGTTTTCTTCCTTCTGATCAATATAATTATGAACACAGGAAGTCATATTCATCCATTTCCACTTCATTCCTTTTGCCAATTCTTCCAGAATAATTCTTCGGTTCAATTCTGCATATTCCTGTACAACCAACTGATCCTGCAGATATTCTTGCATTAAATCACCTGTCAGATAGGTCAACTCAAATGGCACTTGGATTCCTTGTTCTTTTAAAATCTTCTGTCCCTCTCTAAGGTAATACTCTGTCACACACTGACCCAAGTGACGGCTGCCACTGTGCACCAATGCATAATATTGCTTCTTTTCATCCTGATCGATTTCAATAAAATGATTACCACCGCCAAGTGTCCCTAAGCCAAGCAGTTCTCTTCTTACATCAACACTATTTACACAATGTAATCTCTTGAAGTCAAATTCCTCACTCAGCCTATGTATGCTTTTACGAAGAGAACTCCCTGCTGGAACTTTTTCTCTGATTATTCTGTCTAGTTTCTGATATTCAATTTTCTTTCCTTTTATCGGAGCAATTGTCATCCCACAGCCAATATCAATACCTACCAAATTCGGTAATATCATATCTCTGATTGTCATAGTAAGACCAATCGTACTTACTTTTCCCGGATGAACATCTGGCATTACTCGAATAGTACTTCCTTTGGATACCTCATTATCACAAAGCATCTGAATCTGTGCAATGGCATATTGCTCCACTTGATCTGTAAAAATTTTTGCGGACGCATAGATCCCATCTACTGTTTTCATCATAACCTCTTCTTCCCAGTACTTTTCTAAAAATAGCGCAAAAAAAGCACCTTTAAAATTCAGAGATACAGAATCACACTGCAAACGGATTAGAATAGATGAAATAACCTAAGATAATTTCTGATCCGCAGTGTGGAAAATCTGCATTCTGTTCCTATATTTAGTTGCTTTGAAAAATTGATTTACGTATCTCATAGATTTTCCTCCTTTCGAATCCTATTGTTTATACTTACACATTTAGTATAAAAAGCATTCTATTTCCTGTCAATAATCTCCTTTAAAAAAACATCTACAACAG
>NZ_JBNPLX010000057.1:0-5894 GCF_050313695.1 Bariatricus sp. SGI.161 | reverse complement strand
GGTGAAGGACGCAATGGTAAATCCACTTTCTGGGATACTATTTCCCGAGTCCTTGGCAGTTACAGTGGGAATATCTCAGCAGATTCTCTTACGGTCGGATGCCGTAGGAACGTAAAACCGGAACTTGCTGAAGCCAAAGGCAAACGCCTTCTTATCGCAGCAGAGTTAGAAGAAGGGACTCGTCTGAATACTGCAAGTGTAAAACAATTCTGCTCCACGGATGAGATATTCGCAGAAAAGAAATATAAAGATCCATTCAAGTACATACCAAGCCACACGCTGGTATTGTATACGAACCATCTGCCAAAGGTCGGAGCAAATGACCCGGGCACATGGCGCAGGCTTATCGTGATTCCGTTCAACGCAAAGATTGAAGGGAATGGTGACTATAAAAACTATTCTGAGTATCTTGTTGAGAATGCAGGAGGATCAGTCCTCTCTTGGATTATCGAAGGTGCAAGAATGGTCATAGAAGAAAAATTTAAAATTGAACCACCAGAATGTGTAAAGAAAGCGATTGATTCCTATCGTCAGGATAACGACTGGCTCTCACAGTTTTTATCAGAACGATGTGAAATCAGCGAGAACTTCAAAGTCAAATCTGGGGAACTGTATTCCGATTACCGTTCCTACTGCATGACAACAGGTGATTACACCAGAAGCACTACTGATTTCTACACAGCAATCGAACTGGCAGGGTTCTCTCGCCATCGTGACCGCAATGGAAGGTTCGTAAAAGGACTGAAAATCAAGTCCGATTTCTTAACTTAATATCATCAACAGCATGTGTGACAGTCTATGCCACTCATATATAGAACTATGTATAGGACTAAAAAATTTACTCCTTAGAGAGGTTTATACAATGACCGTCATTGAGTGACACACATCTGATGAAATAAAAAAACAGGAGGAAAACTCATGGAACATTCAATTATGGAACGATTTCTGTGGAATGGATTAGACCTTGTAAAATATGAGGTCAGAAAAATTATTCCACAGAGCCAATCAGATGCCGTGGTCATCATGCAAAGCCACATTCCGTCTGACAAACACTGGTGCTTGGAATATCGTGGAAGCGGACATTATTTCAGCACCTTCTCAGAACTGGAAACTTATTACAAACACCGATTCAAAAAAGATTTAATGGAGGATTTCACTATGAACAATTTTGTATTCCCTATCTACAAGAGCAATACAGTAAACGCCTACCGCAATACCTTCGGACAGTTTGATAAAGATTCATTAGAAAAGAAAGGTGACTTTGACTTCTGCCTACGAGAAGAAAAAAGCGGTAAATTCACTCTAGAACGTATCACCGAAGGAAAAATACCCAATGCCCATCGCATGACTGTCATCTGCCCGCATCACGACCAGCACAGAATGACTGCAATTGATAACCACACATTCATTTGCACTGAATGTGATCCAAGACTCTCACACTAATATAGGAGGAATTTCTTATGACAAGTACAATTTACAACCAAGCATTCCACGATATGATTCGTGGCAAGAAACGTATTGACCCAGTTACACTTAACGAAGGATATGACAGCGGTTCTGCTAGTTATATGATTCCCGTTGGATTCAATAAAGATTACACTGCTGCCCTTGCAAAAGAAAATCTTTTCCGAAGATATGGCACAGTAGTAAAAGCACCGACCAGAGACGGTTATATCCAGACCGTTGTATCTACTGCTGACGCGAAAATCACAGCAGAAAATATGGCATTTCCGGAAGACAGTGATACCTTCAATAAAATTTCATTCAGTTCCTATAAACTTGCTGTCCTTTCTAAACTGAACAGCACTTTCATTGCAGACATGAACTTCCCAGTAGAAGCATATCTCAATAATGAATTTGCCAGACGTTTCGGACGAGCAGAAGAAAACATTTTCATCAATGGAACTGGTATCGATGAACCAACTGGATTATTACAGACTGCTGAAGTCGGAAAGACCGCTACCAGCGCAGACATCACCTTTGATGATATCGTTGCATTATATCTTTCTGTAAAACCAGAATATCGTAAACACTCCGCATGGATAATGAATGATGAAACAGCACTCACTCTTCGTTCCGTAAAAGACGCTGATGGTAATTATATCTGGAGACATAGCGATGACACTATCTTCGGAAAACCAGTCATCAACACACCATATATGCCAAACATCGGAACTGGAGCAAAACCAATCGCATTCGGAGATTTATCCTACTACTGGATTATGGAACGCAGACCACTTTCTGTAAAAGTTCTTCGTGAACGTTACGCTGTCGAAGGACTTGTAGGCTTCGCAGCACATGAACGCCTTGACGGAAAACTCATCCAACCAGAAGCAGTCAAAACACTTACCATAGCGTAAGATGCAAACAGGAGCCGGTGAATCCCGACCCCTGTGTACATATTTTTCTTACTAAAAATTTCCCTTTTTCGCCACAAAACATAGCCCTTTTCCCAATAAACTGGCGAAACCATTTATAAAACCCACTTATATATTCTATGTTTTCTCACGTTTTCCCCTCAAACAGGGTATCCCCCCTGCTTAATTCTGCGAAAATTCACGTTTGAGGGGGCGGCGGTCTTCTATTGGAAAAGTTGTAGAGATTTGATATCCCCCATTATTTATCAACTTTTCCAAGCCACTGATATATACTGCTGATCAGTTCAAAAACAGCCTTTGGGACACTATATGTAGGCTTCATTAACTTGTTGCTTTCTTTACTCAACGTAGTAATCCACGCTGTTTTTGCATCTTTACCACCAGTAATTTTCTTTTCCTCTGGACGTGTAATAATGTTCTCAAATATTTCACTCCAGTTATGAGAATATGTTACAATTTCTCTACACTCAGCCAGCGTAATACAATCCCACTCTGATATTAATTCTATATCTTCATCTTGAGATACGTATTCATAATTCTTCTCATCTGCTTCACTTTTCGCTCTTTTATATACAGACTTTGGAATTCCTTTGATAACCCAATTCTCACCATAATATTCTGATAATGCAGATGCTATTTTTTCTTTAAGGATACTTTCAATTGTTACCAAATACTCTCTTGACTCTGTATTATACTGCTTCGTTTCATTTTCAACGAAATCCGCCAAACCTGGAGGTGAAAAATCCTTTCTTTCTTCTGATACAATTTTTTGGAAATTTCTCCAAAATTTATTATCCGCACCACCACCAAGAAATCCTTTCAACTCTTTTCTCTGTTCTTCCTGTATATTATTGATATACAACATTAGTGGTTCTAAGTAATATTCTACTTCATCCACTAACGTGTCAATGTTATCTTGTTGTGGCTTAATTTTCTTTTGATCTACTAAATGATTAACTATATCATTTATCAAGCGAATTACGCCTTGTATTCCTCTATTAATTGTTAATATTCCTGTTTCACCTAACGCCCATTCAGAGCTACAACGTGCTTTTATCATTTTCAAACAACTTTCAAGGAACGGATAAAAATGATCACATGTTGTTTGGTTATCACCTAAATCAAATGTCCCATTACTTTGTATCGTATTATTTTTTCCAAAAATAGTGAAAAAATCACTCTTTTTCAGTGCCGCTTGAATTGCCTCAATCGTAATACATTTTGTTGGATTCTTTTCATCCTCACCTATTACAACTCTTCCTAAAAGAGGCGATGATGCCTCTTCCCCACACATCTGTGCGATTTTAGAACGCAAGGCTTCTCTACGTGCGTTATAATCATCGGAGTCCCATAACATATCACTATTTAACGTAACTCTTAAAGTTTTTGAAACTGCTTTCTGATTTTCATTAATATCCATGAACAATTTCAATTGTTCTTTTCTTTCCAAATCAATAAATGCTACTACAGGTATCGTATTTTTACTTGCAAATACCGTATCAGAATAACCATACAATCTATGTTGACCATCAATAATATATGCTGAATGATACCGTTTTGGAAGATGTAAGACTCCCAACCTTGAAAGAGACCCTTCTACCTTTGTTGGTGATAAATCAAATTGAATGCCTTTTCCATTAGTATCTATGCTAATAATAAGTGAATTAGGAAAATATCCTCCACCATTAATAAATGTCTGTACTTCTTTCAAACGTTTTTTCTTTATTATTCTTTGGTAGGTCGGCATCATATTTTTGTTAGCTTCGCTCCGATGTAATACATATCCGATTTTTAACAATTTTTCTGGTTCGATTGAAAATTCATAATATTCAAAACCCCCCATTGTTCCACGAATTGCGGGAATCTCGTTTTGCATATTTTTAATTTCCGTATTTGCCAACAAATTTCCTAAAAGTTGATACCTTGCACATGTCCCTAAATGTTTCACAAGTTCTGAATAATACTGAATAACAGAATCACTAAAATAGATGATCCCCCATTCTTCCATTTTCTTTAAATCAGCTCTGCTCATAATGTAGTTGTTTGTAGCCCATATAAACTTTACCTTCCGCTTAGGAAATTGTTTTAATGCCTCTTTTCTAAGGCCATCCATCTGCCCGTGTAAAGACTCTAATGGTTTCTTAAACACACCGTCTTTCATAGTTTCGGCTGATTTGCATTCTACAATCAGTACAGTTTCATCATCTGCAGCAAAAACATCAATCTGCTGGGTAAAATCGGGATTATGATAATCGTATGACATTTTGAAATTTCTATCTTTATTTAGATGCGTAAAACCCATTTGAGCAAACAATAACCATACTTTATCTTCAAAACGTTCATCATACGGTTTTTCTTTACGCACTTTTATAAACTTGGGATCTGCATAATCTTTCACATATTCCCAGCCTTCTTCTTCTAACTCAGACAGCGCAACTCGCCTTTCTCTAGCTTCAACATATTGATTCTTTCTCAAATTTTTAGCTTTAACTAAATCTTTTCCCGATACTATTTTTTCCCAATTTGTCATTGTCGTTCCCTGCTTATAGACGCATTAACCTTCCTTTTGTTTTATATATTGGCGGTGACAATCAATTCACTATATGCCTTTCGCCCTTCCTTATTACCAGAAATAAAACAGCTTCTAGAAACTGTATCCAATGTAAAACCATCAATATTTTCATACAGTGCACGTACTGCCGGATGATCTACATTTGTCATAATAATTTTCACATTTCTCTCTTTAGCTCGCTCTAAAGCAGCCGCAAGTCTTACTTGATCATTCCATGAAAAAATATCCGCCGTGTAGCTAACAAATCTTGCATCCTCATTTACTACTGCATAAGGCGGATCACAAAACAAAAAATCGTCTTGTTGTGCCATATCAATAGTAGCCTGAAAATCTTGACACAAAATCATCGCATTTTGTAAAATCTCAGATGATTGCAATAAGTTTTCTTGTTCAAAAGATACTTCTCTTCCTGTCCCAAACGGAACATTAAATTTTCCTTGACTATTAACTCGATATATTCCATTGAAACATGCTTTATTTAAATAAATCATTCTAGCCGCAGACGTTGCCATTGTTCTCGTTTTTCTATCTCTTATAGTATAGTAATAATCTCTAGAATGCTTCCTTTGATGTATTTTCAAATTTCTATATACTGCATCTACTTCATTTTTAACAGCTACATAAGTATCAATTAACTCTTTATTAATATCACTCAAAATTGCATTTTGGGGCTGTAAATAAAAAAATACAGCACCGCCTCCCAAAAAGGGTTCTATATATCTATTATATCTCAATGGAAATCGATGACTCTCATTATTAACAAACCATCTCTTTCCACCCGCCCACTTCAGAAAAGTATAATTCATCTCTTTTATCCATTACACATATATCATATGTACCTTTCATAATTCGACATAAACACCATAAAAGGCATAATATCACAATAAGTTTATCACGTTTTTTATTATTATTCAACAAAACAGCTTTTTTCTGACATCGTTCAG
>NZ_JBNPLX010000056.1:0-6140 GCF_050313695.1 Bariatricus sp. SGI.161 | reverse complement strand
TCACCGCTGTCACCCGCCCTCCTTGCAAGGGCAATCCGCCTGCCGTCTTTCCTGCGGCTGTACTGGTAGCAGATACGGTTCTCGCTTAAAAATGTGGTGCGGTATTCATTCAGCCATTTCGTAATCACCGTGGGTATGGTTTCCGTTTCCCCCATAGCGGCTAACAGTTCCGTTGCCGTGCCTATCCATTCTTCCTTATCCCTCATAAAATCCACCAACCGAAAAAGGACATCTGGTATCGTTTCTTTCGCAAGCTGCTCCTGCGTTTTCCGCTCCACAAGCTCCCAACGGCAATCACGGAAACGCAGCGTGTATTCCTGATAAGGCGT
Organism: Bariatricus sp. SGI.161; assembly: GCF_050313695.1. Classification (NCBI taxonomy): domain Bacteria; kingdom Bacillati; phylum Bacillota; class Clostridia; order Lachnospirales; family Lachnospiraceae; genus Bariatricus; species Bariatricus sp. SGI.161. Next base: position 5,811 of record NZ_JBNPLX010000056.1, on the reverse strand, counting down.
GTCCCTGCCCGTCACATACAGCTTGGCGGTGTCAGACGCACGTTTCTCCTTTTCCAGAACAAAGGTAGCGTCCGCACTCCCCGTTAATCCTGTCGTCCCAGACACCTTGTTGAACACGTCGCTGTCATTCTGCTTTCGGATGTGGTGTACGACAATGACCGCCAGAGAGTGCCTGTCGGCAAAGTCTTTGATGAGGGAGATGTCCCCATAGTCGCTTGCATAGGCATTGTCTTTTGAAGCTGTACGGACTTTCTGCAAGGTATCAATGACAATGAGCCTGCTGTCTGGGTAATCTTTCAGATAATCTTCAAGCTGCACGATAAGACCGTCTGACAGCTTGCAGCTTGCCACGGCAAAGTGGAGCCGCCCGCTTGCTTCGTCCGTCAAACGAAATAACCTGTCCTGTATGCGGCAGAACGTGTCCTCAAGGCAGAGGTAAAGCACATCGCCCTCCATTGTCGGCATATCCCATAAAGGGATTCCCTGCGACACGCATAAGCATAGCTTCAGCATGAGCCAGCTTTTGCCTATCTTCTGTGAGCCGCAGAACAGCGATAAGCCTGTCGGGATAAGGCTGTCCACCACAAAGGATGGTTTCTCAAGCGGTTCATAAAGGAGCGTTTCGGCGTTGACTGTCTGTAACTTCTGCATGGCTTTCCTCCTTTCGGGCGGTGTCTTTGTTTTCGTTGCACATAGGCGTTGACCTCCTTAAAAATAGATTTACTCCCACGGAAAAAAGTGAGAGTATGTAATGCCGCCAATCCCACACAAATAAAAAACAGATTTCTTTTTCGGGCGGTGTCGGTCACGGTTGGAGATATTTCTTCAATTTCCGCCTTTACTTTCTCCTTTGCAATCGCAACAGATTTCTGTATTGCCGAAGCGGTGCAATGCTCCATAGCGGCGATTTGGTAAAAATTGAACTCATACTCGTAGTAGAGCAGGAAACGCCGCCTTTGTATCTCTGGAAGGCTCCCAACCGCCTTATAGAGCGTTTCATTCCGTTCTTCCTCAACCATGCGTTCATCAAGGCTCTTAGGCACACGCAACGCCCGTCTGTAAAGGGTTTCGTCCCATACCTCGTTAAACTCCCTGTGCCGCTCGTCCCATTAGAAAAGATTCCTGTTCCTGCGCTCCATCTGCCGAAACTCCATAAAGAACTGTTCCGACACTTCCAACTCGTGGGATTTGCCCTGCCCGTCCTTAAAGCTGATAAAATACCTTGTGCCGCTTTCCGTGGATTCCTCCCGAAGCGTGTATGCCTTAACCCTGTATGCCATCCTGTTGTCCTCCTGCAAAAAATGAGTGAGGGGATTTCCATCCCTCACCCAGTAGCCCGCAGGATGGCAGGCTGTTTTAGAAGCTATAAAATTTTCCGCAGCTTCTTCCGCAGATGGTCTAACCTCGCATAGATGGCACCAGTCGTCAAATGCACAAGCGGGGCAATCTCCTTTGTGGAATACCCCTGCATTTTCAGCAGGACGATTTTCAAGGTACGCCCGTCCACCGTGACTAATACTTGATAGAGATTTTCGCTCTCAATCTCTTCCAGTAACTCCGCAACCGTACCCACTTCCGCCTGCCGCTCCCTGCCTGCCATGTCCTCAAGATATTCCGCAACGTCATTCGTCCATCGGTAAAACCGCCTGTTGGAATTGAAGTCTGCCCTGTCCGCCATGCGTATCTGCTCAATGGTCGCTTCATCAACGCCGCACTCACGCAGCAGCTTTTCCTCCGCTTCTTTCCAGATACGCCATTTCCTGTCCTCCCGTCCGTGGTTGTATGCCATTCTTACTTCCTCCAATCAGAATTGATTGAGAGGGCAGAGAAAAGCCCCCTCATCTTCCCAAAGGAAAAAACAAGGGGGCTGAACGCCTTAAATTTTAATTTTCTATTATCTTTCTTAGTTTTATTAGGATTCTGGCTTTGCGTTTGTTTACAACGCTCTGGGTTATGCCCAACCTCGCCCCGACTTCACGCTCGGAAAGTCCGTCAAAAAAGATTGCCTGTATCAGCTCCTGTTCACTATCCGACAGCAAAGGCAGGGCGGCTTTCAGCCTGTCCACCATGACCGCATTGACAACGGTTTCTGCAATGTCCACCGCTTCATCAGTGATAAAGTCCAGAGGATTCCCCTCGCTGTCCGTAAATCCGTCGAGAGATAGCAGTCTATTCTTTGTATCTAATTTTTGCAGATAACGCCACCGTTCCTTGTCACGGTAGAAGTCTGTGTATTGCTCCCTCACGACTTCAAGCAGACAGCCTTGAATGGGGATAAACAGCTTGTCCATATAGGTCTGGTCGGATTCCCTGCAACGGCAGAACTCCGTGTAGGATAATTCCACATAGCCGCCACTTTCTCTGATATATACCTTTCTTGGTGCATATTTCACCATAAATACCTCCCATCTGAATTTTTGAAATGTAAAAAATCCAGATGGAGAGGCGGAGAACGACACCGCATATCAGAAACAGCCCTGCGGCACTTTCCAACAAAAATCGACAAAAGAAAAACCGCAAAGGCTCTGTGACCTTTACGGTTATAGGAAATAGTAATTCTATTGTATGGAGATTGTACTTCTACTTTCAAGGTGAGAAGTACCGTTGCACTGGCAGAAATTTTTTTAACTGGTTTCCTGCCGTTCTCTGATATGCTATGTATTGATAAATTTTGCTTCGTATGAGCAGATAGATAACTGCCCGAAAAAAGGACATAAAAAAATCCCTCCAAATTTAAAAACAAATTCAGAGGGTAATTTAGGGTATAACAAAATAACCCACCCGAATATCGTTTTTTTTATTTGGTGAGTTTGTTCTTTCAAATACGAAACAAATGCTCATGTACGGTAAAGTATCACAAGAAAATTATGTCGAATTGACAGCCGCCTCCGCTATACCGAATAAGGAAATAAAGAGTCCTCAAATTTTGCGCTACTAAATGAAGACGAGCGGAAGTAATCTCCCGCTCGTCAGTAAACTTAACTATGCCATATCAATCCCGCTTCTTTCCCGCCACCGGCACTAAGAACAGCGCGGGCAACAGCAGGAAAGCGGTACAGACCAGCCCCCAGGGTATGGACACCTGCTGGGCTACCAGCCCCACAATAGGCCCGCCGATGATCTGCCCGAAAGAGTCCAGCTGTCCGCTGGTGGAAAAGACTGTGGCGCGCATTTTCTCATCCACATGGTCGTTCATCCAGGCGGCCAGCACAGGCTCCTTGATGGTGCGCATAAGCCCCGCCAGCAGGAACACCAACAACATGAACCAAAAGCTCCGCCCCACCGCGAAGAGAACCAGGCACAGGATATACCCGGCGCTGGTGGACATGACCACACTGGTTCGGCTGACAGTCCCTTTTTTCTCCATGCGGGCGATGAGCAACTGAGAAGCCAGAATACCTAAGCCGCTGCCGATAAGACTGATAACACCGAACCAAGTGACGCTGTTCAGCGGCCCGATAACGGGTATTACCGTGTCATCCAGAAAATGAGCGGTGGAGAGCCGGTCAAAGCCTTCACTGGCAAGTCCCCCGCATAGTGTGATTGCTAAGAGCGTCAGCAACACAGGTGCGCCTTTCACAAAGCCCAGGTTGAGCTTGAACAGGCAGACAAAGTCTTTAAGCAAGCCCTGCCGTTCCTCAATAGCAGGGGAGAAGTTGGTTTCTGGCATGATGCGAACCATCACCAGCCCCAACAACAAGCACAAACTGCCCCCCAAGATGACAGGCATTTGCAGGTTTATGTTTCCCAGCAGTGTGCCCAGCACCACGCCCAGAACGCCGCCGATTTGCCCCATTTGACTGCCCCGCAGGAACACCTTGTCTATGGGTTTGTCCTCTTCCTCCGAGGCAATCCACGCCTCCAGAGCGCCGGTGATGAAGGTATCACCGCAACCCCAGACAACCTGGGCCAGCAGAACCGGCGCGAACCACGGTAGCGCACCCTCCATCAGAAAGCCCAGGCCGTAGAGGAACATTCCAATCAGCACCGAGCGCCGACGGCTATACAAATCCGCCACCACACCGGTGGGTATCTCGAACAGAAAGCAGGAGGTCTCCTGAACCGTCCCTACCAGGACAAGCTGGAAAGCATCCAGCTGCACCACCTTCAGGTGGTACACGATGGAAAGCACTGTGGACATAGAAACCGCCAGGGAACAGACAAATCGGAACAGCAGGTAGACAGAATATGCCTTTGAATTTTTAGCAAACATGAAGTTACATTCTCCTTTCAAATCTCATTTTATATGACTTTTGCAAGCTGTTAAGCTAACTTGTGGAACATATGCCGAACCTTATCTATACGGCTATTCGGGCGGCGGGGTTGGCAAATAAATTTACCAATAGCTGGCTGGTATCCTTTTAACTCTGTCAAGCAGACTCCCTGCCCATTTGTGAAATAAGTTAAATCGTTCCTGTATTCTTGAATACATCTGGCAGGGATTTCTCCTTTCAGAATGACCTCGTCATTCTTTATCTGAGTACTTACAATATCTGCACAATACCTTGGAGCATCATGATACGCCCGTGAGAGATATTCCTGCGGTGCATAAATTTCAAAGTGGAGATATGGCTCTAATAGTTCTGTCCCTGCTTTTTTTAAAGCCTGCTCCAATACGATAGGGGAAAGCAGCCGAAAGTCTGCGGGGGTACTTACAGGACTATAATACAATCCATATTCAAAACAGATTTTACAGTCTGTCACTTTCCATCCATACAGCCCCTGCTCGCAGCCATAAAGAACCCCCTCCATAACCGCATTTTGGAACGATTGATTTAAATATCCAAGTGAAACTCTGCTTTCATACTGCACTCCGCTTCCAATAGGGAGCGGCTCTATGGACAACCCGACAGAAGCCCAGAAAGGATTTGGCGGGACTTCTATGTGGATGGTATATTCTGCTTTTCTAAGCGGTCTTTCCATATATATAACAGTAGGCTCTTTTATTTCTGCCTCCACATGATATTTTTCCTCAAGGATGGCACAAATGACTTCCATCTGCACATTCCCCAAAAAAGAAAGTATAATCTCATGTGTAACAGTATCAATGTCAAAATGCAAAAGAGGGTCTGTATCAGCAATCTCTGCGAGGGCATTTAACAGGGCTTCCCTTTGCTCCGGCTTTTGCGGCTCTACCGTTGTCCGAAGTAATGGCATGGGATTATCAATCCATGTTTTGTGAGGCAGGAGTTTTTCATTTCCCAGAATGTCGTTCAGTTTCAAAGTATCATCAGCTAAAATAACAATTTCTCCCGGACAGGCATGGTCAGCCGGGACGATTTCACCATTTGACGGAACACACATCTCTGTGATTTTTATTTTCTCTTTTTCAGATATTCTAATAACATCCCTCAAATGCAATGTTCCGCTATATATACGCACATAAACAAAACGCCGCCTTTTCTCTGAATATTCAATCTTAAAAACCTGCCCGCATAGTTCAGATTGACCTTCAGGCGTTGATGAATAAAATTTACTGGCAATTACTTCTATAAGCTGCCGAATCCCCAGATTGTTTTTAGCGCTTCCGTGATAAACGGGAAATAACGTTCCGTTTTGGAATCTCCTGTTTTCTTCCTGTTCCAGTTCTGACATTTTAAACGGTTTCCCTGACATATATTTCTCTAATAGTTCATCGTTTCCCATAATTACCGCATCCCACTGTTCCATATCGTCATTGTCCGTTACATTTATATGGGGATGCTGCCCAACCTTTTGCTTCACTATAATTTCCGAAGAAAGCTTTGCTTTCATTTCCCGATATACCATTGGCAAATCAATCCCCTCTTGGTCAATTTTATTGATGAAAAA
>NZ_JBNPLX010000055.1:0-6231 GCF_050313695.1 Bariatricus sp. SGI.161 | reverse complement strand
CAAAATCCGCAATTCTGCGGTTTTGCCCCTCGCGGGAAACTTGTTGGGGAGTGCCTTCCCCAAACCCTGCTATGCGGCTTGCGCCGCTTATCCCCGCCGCGCTCATGCGGCAAGAAAGGAGGTCACGACCATGCGAAAAAAATACAACACACCCCACCGCAGCCGCGTTGTGAAAACCCGGCTGACCGAAGATGAATACGCCGACTTCACAGCGCGGCTTGCGCCCTATGGTATCAGCCAGTCGGAATTTCTCCGGCAGGCGATCCGGCGTACCACCATACGCCCCGTACTCCATGTGTCGTCGGTCAATGACGAACTGCTCTCCGCTGTCGGGAAGCTCGCAGCCGAGTACGGCAGGATCGGCGGCAACCTCAACCAGATTGCCCGGTATCTGAACGAGTACGGCGCGCCCTATCATGCGTTGTCCGGCGAGGTACGCGCCGCCATAGCCGACCTTGCCGCCCTCAAGTATGAAGTCTTAAAGAAAGTAGGTGACGCGGTTGGCAACACTCAAACATATCAACTCTAAAAACGCCGACTACGGAGCCGCCGAACAATACCTGCTCTTTGAGCATGACGAATTTACCATGAAGCCCGTCCTTGATGAAACCGGCAGGCTTATCCCCCGCGAGGACTACCGGCTGTCTACGCTGAACTGCGGCGGGGAGGATTTTGCCGTTGCGTGTATGCGGGCCAATCTCCGCTATGAGAAAAACCAGCGGCGGGAAGATGTGAAAAGCCACCACTACATCATCAGCTTTGACCCGCGGGACGGGCCGGACAACGGCCTGACCGTAGACCGGGCGCAGGCGTTGGGGGAGCAATTCTGTAAAGAACATTTCCCCGGCCACCAAGCCCTTGTCTGCACCCACCCGGACGGGCATAACCACAGCGGCAACATTCATGTGCATATCGTCATAAACAGCCTGCGGATTGAGGAAGTGCCGTTCCTGCCCTACATGGACAGGCCAGCCGACACGAAAGCCGGCTGCAAGCACCGATGTACCGACGCTGCCCTGCGCTACTTCAAATCCGAAGTCATGGAGATGTGCCACCGGGAGGGGCTTTACCAAATCGACCTCTTGAACGGCAGCAAGAACCGCATCACCGACCGGGAGTATTGGGCGCAGAAAAAGGGACAAGCCGCGCTGGACAAGCAGAACGCCCCCATGATTGCCGATGGTATCACGCCCCGGCAGACCAAGTTTGAAACGAACAAGGAAAAGCTGCGGCAGACCATACGGAAAGCCCTTGCCACCGCCGCCAGCTTTGACGAGTTTTCCTCTCTGCTGCTGCGGGAGGGTGTGACCGTCAAGGAGAGCCGGGGGCGGCTGTCCTATCTCACGCCGGACAGGACAAAGCCCATCACCGCCCGGAAGCTGGGCGACGATTTTGACCGCACCGCCGTCCTTGCCGTTTTGGAGCAGAATGCCGCCAGAGCCATAGAAAAGGCCGCAGCCATACCTGAATACCCCTGGCAGGAGAAACGCGGCATACAGCCCGCAAAAGCCCCTCAAACCGCCCCCAAACAGGACGGAGTGCAGCGGCTTGTGGACATTGAGCAGAAAATGGCCGAGGGCAAAGGCCGGGGCTATGAACGCTGGGCGAAGATACACAATCTGAAGCAGGCCGCCAAAACGCTGTCCGTCTACCAGCAGTACGGCTTTACTTCCCCGGAGCAGTTAGAAGCCGCCGTTGATACCGCCTATGCGGAAATGCGCCAGACCAGCGGCGAACTGAAAGCACTGGAAACCAAGCTGCAAGGGAAAAAGGAGTTGCAGCGGCAGGTGTTGGCCTACGCCCAGACCAAGCCCGCCCGCGACGGGTTGAAAGCGCAGAAATCCGAGAAAGCCCGCGCCGCATACCGGCAGGCCCATGAGAGCGATTTTATCATAGCCGACGCAGCCCCCCGGTATTTCAAGGCGCATGGCATTACCAAGCTGCCCGCCCGGAAAGCGTTGCAGGCCGAGATCGAGCAGCTTATCTCCGAGAAAGACGGCCTGTATAACACCTATCACGAACAGAAGCAGCGGTTCAAGGAGTTGCAGACCGTCAAGCGGAATATCAACCAGATTTTGCGCCGGGACGAGCCGCACCGCAGAAAGGAGCAGAGCCATGAGCGATAACCTGCCCCGCATGGACTACCGCCAGCACCGGCGGGCGCGGCGGCTGGTACATGAGTGCTGTAACTACGACGAGGGGAACTGCCTGCTGTTAGACGACGGGGAGCCTTGCGTGTGCGTCCAGAGCATTTCCCTTTCCCTCATGTGCCGCTGGTTCCGTGTGGCTGTCCTGCCCCTTGACGGGGAGCTGTCCGCAGCCCTCTTATACCGGGGGAGCCGGAAACGGTGTGCCGTCTGCGGAGCGGCCTTTGTCCCCAAATCCAACCGGGGGAAATACTGCCCCGACTGCGCCGGGCGCATGAAGAAAATCCGCGCCGCCGAGAGAAAGCGGAAACAAAGGCAGAGATGTCACGCTTTAGAGCCTTTCAAACCCGCATAAATCAAGGCTTTTTTCGTGGGTGTCAAAGGGTACGCGATACATTTATCCTTTTCCCCCGGAAACGGCGTTCTAAATGCGTACAAACACCCCAAATCCACCCAAAGGAGGAACCATGTCAGACAACCGAAAATACTACTACCTCAAGCTGAAAGAGAATTACTTTGACGAGGACGCCATTGTGCTGCTGGAAAGTATGCAGGACGGTATCCTCTATTCCAACATCCTCTTGAAACTGTACCTGAAATCGCTGAAAAACGGCGGGAAGTTGCAGCTTGATGAAAATATCCCCTACACCGCGCAGATGATTGCCACCATTACCCGTCAGCAAGTCGGCACCGTAGAACGGGCCTTGCAGATTTTTATGAAGCTGGGGCTTGTGGAGCCGTTACAGAACGGCGCACTGTATATGAGCAACATTGAACTACTGATCGGCCAATCCTCTACCGAGGGGGAGCGAAAACGGCGGGCAAGGCTGGCTTTGCAGGAGCAGAAAGCCTTGCCAAAGGCCGGGGCGGACAAATGTCCACCATATCAAGCGGACATTTGTCCACCAGAGATAGAGATAGAGAAAGAGATAGAAAAAGAGAGAGAGCGAGAGTTAGATACGGGACAACCCGCCCGCGCCGCCTATGGCCGGTATGAAAATGTTTTTCTTTCGCAATCGGAACTGGACGGGCTGAAAGCAGACCTGCCCGGCAAATGGGACTATTACATTGACCGGCTATCCTGCCATATCGCGTCCAGCGGCAAGCGATACAAGAGCCATGCCGCCACCATCTACAAATGGGCGCAGGAGGACGCAACTAAGAAAGCCCCGAAAAAGGGCATACCAGACTACTCATGCAAGGAGGGCGAGAGTTTATGAAGAACGAAATCAACGCTGTTTTGGAGAATATGACGGCCACCACCCCGGAGCCGGAGGACTACACCGGCGAGGACGGTTTGCTGTACTGCGGCAAGTGCCGCAAGCCGAAAGAAGCCTATTTTGCGCCGGATAAGGCCGCTATCTTCGGGCGCGACCGCCACCCGGCAGAGTGCGACTGCCAGAAAACCGCCCGCGAGGAACGGGAAGCCGCCGAAAAGCGGCGCAGGCACCTTGACACCGTGGAAGAACTGAAACGCCGGGGCTTTACCGACCCCGCCATGCGGGACTGGACTTTCGAGAATGACAACGGCAGGAACCCGCAGGCCGGGCTTGCCCGCCGGTATGTGGAGCATTGGGAGGATATGCGGACAGACAATATCGGCTGCCTGTTCTGGGGCGGCGTAGGAACCGGGAAAAGCTACCTTGCGGGCTGTATCGCAAACGCCCTCATGGAGAAAGAAATCCCCGTCCACATGACGAACTTTGCCCTGATCCTCAATGACCTTGCCGCCAGCTTTGAGGGGCGCAACGAGTACATTTCCCGCCTTTGCCGCTATCCGCTGCTGATCCTTGACGACTTTGGCATGGAACGCGGCACCGACTACGGGCTGGAACAGGTTTTCAATGTGATTGACAGCCGTTACCGCAGCGGCAAGCCGCTGATCGTCACGACCAACCTCACGCTGGACGACCTGCGAAACCCGGAGGACACCGCCCATTCCCGGATTTATGACCGGCTGCTTTCCATGTGCGTCCCGGTACGCTTTACCGGCGACAACTTCCGGCAGGAAACCGCCAAGCGGAAAATGGAGAGCATGAAGAAACTGATTACCGACTGAAAGGAGTATTGCCTATGGCAGATAACAAGCAGCACGACACCCGCACCGCCCGCCGCCCCGACTGCGTGACGGAAATCCGCATGGGCAATTCCGTCCTTGTCGTGTCCGGCTATTTCAAGAAAGATACCACGACCACCGCCGCCGACAAAATGGCGCGGGTACTGGAAGCGGAAGCCGCTGCTACGCAAAAACCGGCAATTTGACCGACTGTAAAGAAGCAAATTTAACGCTTTTGCCGCTGTACAGCCCCCGCTGTTCCGTGGTACAATGAAACCACGGAATAGTGGGGCTGGCTGTCGGAAACGGAGGATTTTATGTTAAGACAAGCCACCCAAAACCTCATTACCGCCCTTTATCCGAGATTGTCCCATGAGGACGAGCTGCAAGGCGAGAGTAATTCCATATCGAACCAAAAAAGGATACTCGAAACCTACGCAAAACAGAACGGCTTTACCAATCTGCGCTGGTACACCGACGACGGTTATTCCGGCGCGAACTTCCAGCGGCCCGGATTTCAAGCCATGCTTGCGGACATTGAAGCCGGGAAAGTTGGTACGGTCATTGTCAAGGACATGAGCCGGTTAGGGCGAAACTACTTGCAGGTAGGGTTTTACACGGAAATGCTGTTCCCTCAAAAGGGCGTGCGTTTTATCGCTGTCAACGACAATGTGGACAGCGCAAACGGCGGCATGGACAATGATTTTACCCCTCTGCGAAATCTGTTCAACGAATGGCTGGTGAGAGATACGAGCAAGAAAATCAAGGCAGTTAAAAGAGCAAAAGGCATGAGCGGCAAGCCCGTTACCAGCAAGCCGGTGTATGGCTACCTCATGGACGAGGACGAGAACTATATCGTTGACGAGGAAACCGCGCCGGTTGTCCAGCAGATTTACCAGCTTTGCCTTGCGGGGAACGGCCCGACCAAGATTGCCCGTATGCTGACGGAACAGCAAATCCCCACGCCGGGGACGCTGGAATACCGCAGGACAGGCAGCACACGCCGCTACCACCCCGGCTATGAGTGTAAATGGGCGACGAACACCGTCGTTCATATCCTCGAAAACCGGGAGTACACCGGCTGTCTGGTAAACTTCAAGACGGAAAAGCCCTCTTACAAGACCAAGCACAGCGTAGAAAATCCCATTGAGAAGCAGGCCATTTTTGAGAACCACCATGAGCCGATTATTGACACGGAAACATGGGAGCGTGTGCAGGAGTTACGCAAGCAGCGCAAACGCCCGAACCGCTATGACGAAGTGGGGCTGTTCTCTGGTATGCTGTTCTGCGCCGACTGCGGCCATGTGATGTACCAGCAGCGGTATCAGAACAAGAACCGCAAGCAGGACTGTTACATCTGCGGCAGCTACAAGAAGCGCACCCGCGACTGTACGGCGCACTTTATCCGCACCGACCTGCTGACCGCCGGTGTCCTCTCCAATCTCCGGCAAGTGACGGAGTATGCTGCCAGGCACGAGAGCCGTTTTGTAAAGCTGCTGATCCAGCAGAACGAAATCGGCGGCAAGAGAAAGACCGCCGCAGCCACCAAGCAGCTTGAACAGGCGCAGGAGCGGATTGCCGAAGTGAGCCGCATTATCAAGCGGCTGTATGAGGACAATGTGAACGGCAAAATCAGCGACGAGCGTTTCATGGAACTGTCGGCAGACTATGAGCAGGAGCAGCGGGAACTGAAAGACCGCACCGCCGCATTGCAGGCGGAACTGGACAAGTCGCAGGCGGCCACCGTTAACGCCGAGAAATTCATGGGGATTGTCCGCAAGCACCTTGCCTTTGAGGAATTGACACCCACCCTCTTGCGGGAAATGATTGAGAAAATCGTCGTGCATGAGTGCAGCTATGACGAGAACGGCACCCGCAGGCAGGACATTGAGATTTATTACAGCTTTGTCGGCAAAATTGACTTGCCCGAAGCCTAACGCCCGACCTATCCGACACAATGGCCAAGTGCCGGATAGGAACGGCAAAATTTTTTACACTTCTATTACTTCTTTATCGCACATCAGCAAA
>NZ_JBNPLX010000054.1:0-7783 GCF_050313695.1 Bariatricus sp. SGI.161 | reverse complement strand
GAGCATATTATATCATAATGCTCGCCGAATTTCAAGAACATATGTTCCTTCTTTGCAATTCATCCCAACCACCTAAGAAGAGGGGGAATTCTTGCTAAATTATGTTAAAGCAGCGATTGAGAGCAAAAATAGAGGCTGATAAGATGTTAGCACATATCAGACTTGCAACAAGAGGAACAATGGATTATGAGAATACACACCCTTTTGTAATGCGGGATAATTGTGGACGTCCCTAGACTCTGGGACATAATGGGACTATTTTTGACTGTGAGATCTTAAGTACATTTGTCAAAACGCAACAGGGACAGACGGATAGTGAAAGAATCCTTTGCTATATGATTGACAGAATCAATACAGAGCAGGAACGATTAAGACGTCCTATGTCTCAGGAAGAACGTTTTCGGCTGATGGATGAGATTATATGTAAGATAACGCCTGAAAATAAAGTAAATCTTTTTGTGTTTGATGGGGAACTTTTCTATGTTCATACGAATTATAAGAACAGTCTGCATTGGTGCTGGAAAGAAGATGCGCTGGTGATTTCTACCAGGCCATTAGGCAAGGATTCATGGGGACAGATACCGATGAATACGCTTTTGGCGTACCAGGATGGTGAACTGCGATATACAGGAACCAACCATGGAAATGAATTTATTGAAAGTGAAGAAAAGATGCGGTTGTTATTCTTAGACTTTGCAAATCTGTAAAAAAGGACTGATTGCACAGTTTCGAAAAACCAGTGATATAATAGATATGAACGTATATATATGTTACAATGGATTTGTGAAAATGCCGTACAGGTAATATGATTAAGACTTTATAGAGGAAAAACGAGTATGACTTTAACGCAGTTAAATTATTTTATAACAATTGCAGAGACAAAATCATTAAATAAAGCAGCAGAACAATTATATGTATCCCAGCCTTCACTGACCAATGCCATGAAGGAATTGGAGAAAGAACTGGGAATCACTTTGTTTTTCAGGAGCGGAAGAGGAGTTACGCTGACTAACGATGGAACAGAATTTCTTCTCTATGCAAAGCAGATATATGGGCAATATGAAAGCGTATTGGAAAAATACGGAAAAGGTGGATCTTATAAGAAAAAATTCGGTGTGTCTACCCAGCATTATTCCTTTGCAGTGAAGGCATTTGTAGATATGGCGAAAGAATTTGATATGTCAGAGTATGAATTTGCAATCCGTGAGACAAAGACGGCGGAAGTAATCAGCGATGTCAGTACCATGAAAAGTGAGATTGGTCTTCTGTATCTTTGTGATTTCAACCGAAAATCAATGGAAAAGCTTCTGAGATCTGCCGGGCTGGAATTCCACCATCTAATCGACTGTCAGGCGTATGTATATCTGTGGAGGGAACATCCCTTGGCAAATCAGGAGTCCATCAGCTTTGAACAGTTGGATGGTTATCCATGTTTATCTTTTGAACAGGGGGACAATAGTTCATTTTATTTTGCAGAAGAAATCTTGTCCACGAATGAATATTCACAGACAATCAAGGCAAATGACCGGGCCACAATGCTGAATCTGATGGTTGGCTTGAATGGATATACACTTTGCTCAGGAATCATATGCGAAGAACTGAATGGAAGTGATTTTGTTGCAGTTCCGTTCCACGATGACGAGCAGAATCCCAACAGTGTCATGGAGATAGGATATATTGTGAGAAAGAATACGATACTGAGTAAAGTTGGAGAACTGTATATAGAGAAATTGAAGTGTTATTTGAATATTGATTAGTTGGAATGGGCGATTTTGTCTTATTGTCAGTTGTGATGTATCTAGTTATAGTTTGAAACTATAACTAGATATTTTTTTTGTATATTGGACATATTAAACCTATCATGTTAGTATGATTACAGAAAATAAAAAACAAACAAAAATAAATAGATCGGAGGACATGAAAATGGCAAATATTAAAGATTCTAAAAACTGGGGTTTTGAAACAAGACAATTACATATCGGACAGGAACAGGCAGATCCGGCTACAGATGCAAGAGCAGTTCCTATCTATGCAACATCATCTTATGTATTCCACAATTCACAGCATGCAGCTGACAGATTTGGACTTCGTGATGCAGGTAATATCTATGGAAGACTTACCAATCCTACCGAGGATGTATTCGAACAGAGAATTGCATCTCTGGAAGGCGGTGTCGCAGCACTTGCAGTAGCATCTGGTGCAGCAGCCATTGATTATACATTCCAGGCACTGGCAAGATCAGGAGAGCACATTGTAGCATCTAAGACTATTTACGGAGGTACTTATAACTTATTAGCACATACATTGCCATTGACCAATGGAGTGACAACAACCTTTGTTGATCCGGAAGTAGAAGGTTCTTTTGAAGCAGCAATTCAGGAAAATACAAAAGCAATCTTTGTAGAGACTCTTGGAAATCCGAATTCAAACCTGATTGATCTGGAAGAATTGGCAGAAATCGCACATAAGCACAACATTCCATTGGTAGTTGATTCTACTTTTGCAACTCCTTATCTGATTCGTCCGATCGAATATGGTGCAGATATCGTTGTTCATTCTGCAACCAAATTTATCGGAGGACATGGAACAGCCATCGGTGGTGTTATTATTGACAGCGGTAACTTTGACTGGAAAGCATCTGGCAAATATCCATGGATATCTGAAGCAAACCCAAGTTATCATGGTGTGGCATTTACAGATGCGGCTGGTCCGGCAGCTTTTGTGACCTATATCCGTGCAGTCATCCTGCGTGACACTGGTGCAACACTTTCTCCATTCCATGCATTCCTGTTCTTACAGGGATTGGAGACATTGTCATTACGTGTAGAGCGTCATGTAAGCAATGCATTGAAGATTGTCGATTATCTGGCACATCATCCACAGGTGGAAGCAGTTCACCATCCTTCACTGGAGAGTGAACCGAGTCATGAATTATATAAGAAGTATCTGCCAAATGGAGGCGGCTCTATCTTTACATTTGAGATCAAGGGAGATGCCCAGACAGCGCAGAAATTCATTGACAATCTGGCAATCTTCTCATTATTGGCTAACGTAGCAGATGTAAAATCACTTGTGATTCATCCTGCAACAACTACACACAGCCAGTGCACAGAAGAAGAACTTCTGGATCAGGGAATCAAGCCGAATACGATTCGTTTGTCTATCGGTATTGAGAAGGTGGAAGATCTGATCGCAGCATTAGATACAGCATTTGAAGCAGTAAAATAATAATATAGATACTATAATGTTTGAGCCCATGTTTTTTGGTTAGGAGAAACATGGGCTCGATTTGTATTGTAAAAATGAAGAAGGCGGTGTACAATTTGGATACTTGGGTTAATATAAGTATTTAGAAATAGAAAAGGTTTTGGGGCAATCATGAACGGTATGGATAGAATCGAAAAAATTTCGACAGAGAGAAAGTTTGCAAAGTATGTATCGCAGAATATATTGGGGATGATAGGAATCTCTGCTTATGTTATCGCGGATACTTTCTTTATTTCACGGGCAGAAGGTGCAGGGGGAATTACAGCGTTGAATCTGGTGCTTCCGTTGTATAGCCTGATTTTTGGAATTGGCGCAATGATAGGAGTTGGCTCGGCGACCAGATTTAACATCTTGCGGGCCAGAAATGATGAGAGAGCGGAGCTGTATTTTTCCAATGCTGTGATGTTCGCGGTTATTTTAGGGGCATTATTCATGTTGGTAGGTGCTTTGTTACCGGGGCAGTTGATCGCTGTGCTGGGTGGAGATGCGCAGATTGTGAAGATTGGTACACCGTATACCAGAATCTTTCTTATGTTTGCTCCCTTTTTTATGGGAAATCATATCTGCAATGCATTCGTAAGAAATGACGGGAATCCTTCCCGGGCAATGCAGGCGACGCTTTTCAGTAGTTTATTTAATATTGTAATGGATTATGTGCTTATGTTTCCGCTTGGAATGGGAATGGCCGGAGCGGCACTGGCAACGGCATTTTCTCCGGTGGTTGGAATTCTGATATGTTGTACCCACTTTTTCTCCAAGGAAAGTACGGTGAGATTCATCTGGCAGAGGCCATCTGTTAGAAGAATCGTAGAAGCGTGTCAGTTAGGAATGGCAGCATTTATCGGAGAGTTATCTTCCGGTGTGACGACAGCCGTGTTCAACTATCTGATTCTGGGACTGGCAGGCAATGATGGTGTGGCAGCTTATGGTATCGTGGCTAATACGGCAATCGTAGCGACCTCTATTTTTAATGGAGTGTCCCAGGGTGCACAGCCGCTTCTGAGTGAATCTTATGGAAAAGGAGACAGAACTTCTGTGAAGAAGATCTTAAAGTTGTCGATAGGGACTGCGATTATTCTGGCTCTTTTGGTTATATTTGTCGCGATTTGCTTCACACAGCCAATTGTGAATATATTTAACAGTGAACACAATGCGAAGATGGCAGCTTATGCACTGGAAGGAGTGCGGTTGTATTTCGTGGGATTTCTGTTTGCTGGTTTCAATATTGTAGGGACAGGATATCTAAGCGCTACAGAATCTGCAAAATGGGCATTTGTTACATCTATTGTACGAGGCGTGGTGGCAATTATTGTATGTGCATATGTCCTGTCATGGTTGTTTGGAATGACAGGAATCTGGCTGGCGTTTCCGGCGGCAGAATTGATTACTACATTATTGATGCTGGTGGCAATTAGCGGGAATCATTCATTGAATTAATCACAGAATGTTCACAAAAATATTAGAGAGTTCTATTGACGAAAGATAGTATAGGTGTTATAGTACAAATAGAACAAAGAAGAAGATAAAATTAAATCTGATTCATATGTTCTGAAAGCGACACCTCGGATTTCTCCGATAGTGCTGAAACAATTTTTGTATCTATTTGAAAGGAGATATGACTTATGATGATGCCTAGTATTTTTGGAGAAAACTTGTTTGATGATTTTATGGATGATTTTGCATTTCCGAATGTTGATAAAGTACTGTACGGAAAGCATGCAAGCAATCTGATGAAGACAGATGTGAAGGAGACAGATTCTGGTTATGAAGTAGACATTGACCTGCCGGGATTTAAGAAAGATGAGATTCAGATGCAGCTGGAAAATGGCTATCTGACTGTCAGTGCTTCAAAGGGACTCAATAAGGATGAAAAGAACGAGGATGGAAGATACGTAAGACGTGAGCGCTATGCCGGAAGTGTCAGTCGAAGCTTTTATGTGGGTGAGAATGTGACAGAGAAGGATATCCATCCGAAGTATGAAAATGGTATTTTGTCATTCAAAATGCCGAAAGATGACAAGAAGGCGGTAGAAGAGAAGAAGCACTATATCGCTATCGAAGGATAAAGTATTCTTGAGTATACGGGACTGCATACTTGCTATTGCGGGTATGCGGCCCTTTTTCAGTTTATTACTGTGTGTCAGATTCCTGAAGAAAGAGGTGTGAAAGAGTTGGACAAGGCGCAGAATTTGATTCTTGATTTTACACATGTTTATCCAGAAGATATTGAGAGTAAAGTTCAGGATATCCGAAGAGTTGATCTGAGTGACATCAGAGGTACGAATATGTATTGCACGGCGGAAGCGAAGCGAGAGATCCGAAAGCGGCTGACTTCATATGGGCCGGGAGGGATTCATTTTCTGGATAATGGGAACTATCATTATGTTACAAAGTTATTCGCGGAGAAGATTCGGGTTCCATTTTCCCTGGTATTGTTCGATTATCATAATGATATGCAGCAGCCTATGATACATGAGTTGACGAGTTGTGGAAGCTGGGCAGGTGAGATGCTTTCAGATAATCCATATTTAAAGCAATTAATTTTAATCGGACCCAATAAGGAAAGTATAAGGGAAATACCGAAAAAATTTAAGGAAAAATTAGTCTGTGTCAGCATGCAGGAGATAGAAGCGCAGACAATTGAAAAAGACCTGAATCAGATACAAAAGGAACTTCCTGCATATATTTCCATTGACAAAGATGTGTTGGACCGGTATGGCGCAAGAACCAACTGGAACCAGGGCAGTATGTCTGTAGATACCTTACAGAAGCTGCTTTCGGAAGTTTTTCGTCATCAGATAGTAATCGGAGTTGATATCTGTGGAGAATGTAGTCTGGAAGAGCCTTTTTTGCAGCTTGTAGAAGATGAAAAAGTGAATGGAACGACCAATGCAATCTTGTATCATTTTCTTTCAAAATATTTTCCTGATAAATATGAGAGAATATGAGTATTGAAATAATGTGAATATTAGCTAAAAATGCAAATAAAATAAATAGATTTTTTCTTTCACCGGGGGAACAATTCTTATCATACTTCGGCCGTCTCTTTTGCATGCTTTTTCTTAGATTTCCCAGTAAATAATATAGAAAGAATCGCGATGATTGCCACAATATACTGGTACCAGCAGAAGGAGATTACCTGGAATGGGCTGTTCAGATTCTCAAGCATTGCGCAGGCAAACAGAATCTGTGCACTGTATGGCAGGATTCCCTGGAAGACACAGGCAAATAAGTCGAGTAAGGATGCGGTACGTTTTGGATCCACATCATATTCTTCACTTAATTCTTTTGCTACATTGCCGGTCACCAGGATGGATACGGTATTATTGGCTGTTGCAATATCTGCCACAGAGACCATGGCGGCAATCCCTGCTTCTGCGGTGTGTCTGTTCTTGATGACTTTTCGAACCTTCTGCAATACCCATTCGATGCCGCCTTCTTCCTGTACCATGGAAGCAAGACCGCCCATTATCATGGAGAGCAGGAAGATCTCAAACATGCCTGTGAATCCGGTGTAGATATGGTTCGCGAACTCCAGGATTGTAAAGCTTCCCATTGCAATACCGATTACGCCTGAGAATACGATCCCTCCGGTTAACACGAGGAACACATTTAGTCCTAATAACGATGTCCCAAGAACGAATACATACGGCAATACTTTTATAAAACTAAAAGAATACTCGGCAGCTTCCGGCACAACATCTGGCCTTCCGAAAATAAGCAGAAGTACAACAGTGATGATCGCAGCCGGAAGAGCGATCGCGAAGTTGGAACGAAACTTATCCTTCATCTCTACGCCTTGTGTGCGGGTCGCTGCAATTGTCGTATCTGAGATCATAGATAAATTATCTCCGAACATGGCGCCGCAGATAGTCGCTGCAACGACCAGATATACATTCAGGCCGCCGGCTTCGGCAAGCCCTATGGCGATTGGAGTGACCGCAACAACCGTCCCCACGGATGTTCCGGTAGAGATTCCGATGAATCCGGAGATAACAAATACACCTGCAGCAACGAATTGCGGCGGCAGAACAGACATGCCAAGATTTACCACAGCGTCAACACCGCCCATCTCACTGGATACAGTAGTAAATGCACCTGCAAATAAGAAGATAAAGCACATCGTCATAACATCGGTTTGACCACAGCCTTTTAAGAATGTCTCCAGCTTCTCATTGATCGTTCCTTTGAATAAGATAAATGCAGTTATAACGCCGATAACCGCTGCAACCGGAGTGGGAAGCTGATAGAATGCCATTTCCACTCCCTTTGCATTCAGCACGATACCAGTGATCAGATATACCCCAACAAAAACCCCAAATGGAAGGAATGCCTTCCCATTAATTTTCTTCTCCATATTACCTCTCTTTGTACATACATTTTCTTTCTTTTTTATATTTCATAACTATGTGTTTCTGTACCATAACATGGACATCTTATAAAGTCAACAGCTCTTGTTAACGATTTGATGCGATAAACTGGATTGGGAGCGCTTTTTGTTGTAGAATAAAAATCA
>NZ_JBNPLX010000053.1:0-8038 GCF_050313695.1 Bariatricus sp. SGI.161 | reverse complement strand
AGAATGAGACAATGAAAAACAAAGTATTAGCAGGGTTATTGACAGTTGCAATGGTAGCAACAATGGTAACAGGATGTGGAAGTTCAAGTGAAGATACGTCTGAGAGTAAAGAGGAGACAAAGACTGAGGATACAACATACAAGGTAGGTATTGTACAGTATGTGGATGATGCTTCTTTAAATCAGATTGAAAAAGCAATCGAGGCAGAATTAGATGCCAAGGGTGAGGAACTTGGGGTCACATTTGATTATGAAGATTATACATTTAACGGTCAGGCTGATTCTACGGTTTTGAATCAGATTGCCGCAGATCTTGTTGCGGACGAGGTAGACATCATTATTCCAATCGCAACTCCGGCAGCAATGGTTATGCAATCAGCAACAGAAGATAACCAGATTCCAGTTGTATTTTCTGCAGTATCTGATCCGGTGGGTGCAGGTCTCGTGGCAGATAATGAGGCTCCTGGTTCTAATATTACAGGTACTTCTGATGCAATTGATACAGAGGAAATTATGAATCTGATTCTGACAGGTAATCCGGACGCAAAGAAGATTGGTCTTTTATACGATAAGAGTCAGGATTCTTCTATTGGATCTATTGAAGATGCAATTAAGTTCTGTGAGGAAAACAATTTGGAATATGTAGAGAAGACAGGAACTACTTCTGCTGAGATTCAGGCTGCGGCAGATTCACTGGTAGCAGAGAAAGTAGATGCAGTATTTACTCCTCAGGATAATACAGTTATGACAGCAGAACTTGCTATTTTTGAGAAATTTACGGATGCAAAGATTCCACACTATACAGGAGCTGACTCATTTGCATTAAATGGAGCATTCATCGGATATGGTGTAAATTATGAAAATCTTGGAACAGTAACCGCGGATATGGCAGTAGAGGTTCTGGTAGATGGAAAGAATCCAGCAGAGATGCCGGTTGAGACTTTGGAAGATGGTATTATTACAATTAATACAGAGACAGCAGAGTCTGTTGGTATTGCTGTTGAGACATTCAAAGATCTTGGCTCAGAAGTGGTGGAGACTGTGACTGCAAAAGAGTTTGAATAGAGGTTATTATGGGGTCAATTATTACGTTGTCGATTGTGCAGAGCGCTTTGGAGCTTGGATTTATCTATTCGCTGGTTGCACTTGCATTATTTATTTCATTTACTATATTGAATATTGCGGATCTGTCTACAGATGGCTGCTTTACTTTGGGGTGTGCAGTCTGTGCGACACTGACGATTGCAGGACATCCGGTGTTGGGGTTATTTGCAGCGATGGGTGCAGGGGCTGTGTCGGGTTTTGTAACTGCATTTTTGCAGACGAAGATGGGAATTGAATCCATCTTGGCCGGTATTATCGTAAATACAGGATTATATACAATTAATATTGCAGCAATGGGATTTGCCTCTAATCTCAATTTATTCGGATGTGATTCTATCTTCACATGGGGAAAAGAGCATATTGGAGGGACCTGGTACACATTACTTATTGTAGCAATTATTGTGATCGTAATCGGTTTTTTGGTATCGTTATTTTTAAACACACGATTGGGGCTCTCTATTCGGGCGACTGGAGATAATCCGGATATGGTCCGTGCATCCAGTATTAATACAAAATTGATGATTACGATTGGACTCTGTCTATCCAATTCATTGACAGGACTTTCTGGTGGACTTTTGGCACAATATCAGAAGTCCTGTGATATCAATCTTGGAACCGGTATGGTTACGATTGCTCTGGCAAGCTTGATCATAGGAGAGACCTTAATTGGAAAAGGATCTATCTGGTGCCGTATTTTTGGAGTTGTGTTAGGAAGTTGTCTGTATCGTTTTATTGTTGCAATAGCGCTTCGTTTTGATGTACCTCCAGAGGCATTGAAACTAGTATCTGCAATAATTGTAGCTATAGCAATTGGACTGCCATATTTGAAAAGGCAATTCCATCTCTATCAGACGAAACGTGCTGCCAGAGTAAAAAACCAGAAATATATTGACGAAATTCTTGCACAGGAAAGCAAAGGAAAGGAAGGTCAGAGATAATGAGTGAAAATATGCTGATTATGAGAAATGTGTCAAAGACCTTTAATCCTGGGACCGTGAATGAAAAAATGGCTTTGCGCAAAGTAAATCTTGAGTTAAAACGTGGAGATTTTGCGACAATTGTTGGGAGTAACGGGGCTGGAAAATCTACATTATTTAATGCAATTACCGGATCTTTTCTGGCAGATGAAGGATTGATTTTACTGGATGGAGAAGACATTACTTATCAAAAAGAATATATAAGAAGTAAAGTGATAGGACATTTATTTCAAGACCCTTTAAAAGGAACTGCTCCCCATATGACAATTGAAGAAAATATGGCGCTTGCATATCTTCGATCTTCGACTTCAAAAAACGCATATTTTAGTCGGATCAGGTCTTCAGATAAAAAGAGATTTCGTGAGAAGCTTGCTTTGTTGAATATGGGGTTGGAAGACCGAATGAAACAACCAGTAGGACTTCTTTCTGGTGGACAACGTCAGGCGCTTACCCTTTTAATGGCAACTATTGTGACTCCGAAAATTCTTCTGCTGGATGAACATACGGCTGCTTTGGATCCGGCAACTGCAGAAAAGGTTTTGCAGCTTACCAAAGATATTGTGGCACAGCGGCAGATTACTTGTCTGATGGTTACCCATAATATGCATCAGGCACTGGAACTGGGAAACAGGACATTGATGATGGATGCAGGAAATATTATCCTGGATGTTTCGGGAGAAGAACGTAAGAGTATGACGGTAGATGATCTTCTGGATCAATTTGCACAGAATGCCGGAAAACAGCTGGATAACGATAGAATTCTTTTATCTAAAAATGAAGCTTGATACTCATATGTTTTAGGTGTTGACGAAAAGAATCAGTAGATGATAATATAAATTGACTCATATTGTAAATGATATAGCCTCCGGCAGGAATGCCGGCGGCATTATTAAATTTAGGGGAGGCAGGATTATATGGCAAGAAGGATTGCACAGTTTTATAAAGTGAGTTTTGCACAGTTTCAGGAAGGATTTGTAGATTCGTTTGGTCCAACAGAAGAACAAGAATTGCAGAAGATATATGATAATATTAAGCTCCCGAAACGGGCAACTGCCGGATCTGCCGGGTATGATTTTTATGCTCCGGTATCAATAACTCTTGAACCTGGAAAGACGATTAAGATTCCTACTGGAATACGTGTAGAGATGGAATCAGATTGGGTGCTGAAATGCTATCCAAGAAGTGGGCTTGGGTTTAAATATCGTTTACAACTGAATAATACAGTAGGAATTATTGACAGTGATTATTTCTATTCCGACAATGAAGGACATATTTTTGCCAAGCTTACAAACGATACCAATGAAGAAAGAACAGTTGAAATCGCGGCTGGAACAGGATTTATGCAGGGAATTTTCGTAGAATATGGAATTACTGTGGATGATAATGTTACTACAGTACGTAATGGTGGATTTGGAAGTACAAATTAGGGACGTAGTCTTTTTTAAAAAGACTACGTCCCTAATTGCATTTTGTGGTGTACCCATTTGCATATTTTTGTATGTTTCGGACATTCTATTTTTAAGAATATGAGATAGATGGGGGAATGAATATGCCAAATATGAAGATGGTAGCTGCTTCAAGGGAAGAAAATGCTTCTTATATGAATGGACTGCTTCCGATTAAAGAAAGTTTTGATATTATACAGAGGGATATGGTTATAGGAGGACGGATGTCTTCTTTTTATTTTATAGATGGATTTACGAAGGATGAATCGATGCTGAAAATTATGGATTCTCTTTTTCATGTGAAGGAGGAAGACATGCCAGCGGATGCGACGCAGTTTTCAAGAAAATGTATTCCGTATGTGGAAGTGGATGTGCTGGGGGATTTTGATCAGGTATTGAAAAATATATTGTCGGGTGTTACATGTCTTTTTATTGATGGCTATGATGCGTGCATCGCGATTGATTGCAGAACTTATCCAGCGCGAAGTGTGGAGGAACCCGATAAAGATAAATCTCTGCGTGGTTCCAGAGATGGGTTTGTGGAGACGATTGTATTTAATACTGCATTGATGCGGAGAAGGATTCGTGATCCGCATCTTGTGATGAAGATGATGGAGATTGGAAATGCCTCTCGGACAGATGTGGCACTTTGTTATATGAGTGACCGGGTGGATCGGGAACTTTTGAAAAATGTATCTGAACGGCTGAATTGTATTCAGACGGATGATTTACGAATGAATCAGCAGAGTCTGGCTGAATGTTTATTTAAACGAAAATGGTATAATCCTTTTCCTAAATTTAAGTTTACGGAGCGGCCAGATACAGCGGCGGCCTGTCTGTTAGAAGGAAAAGTTGTAATTCTGGTTGATAATTCCCCGTCTGCAATGATTCTTCCAACATCAATATTTGATATGATTGAAGAAGCCAACGACCATTATTTTCCTACGTTGACAAACATATATCTTAAATCAGCCAGATGTCTGATCACTCTTCTGACAGTGTTTTTGACACCATTATTTTTACTTTTTATGCAGAATCTAAACTGGCTTCCAGAGGTGTTTGCTTTTGTGGCAGTAAAAGATACTGTAAATATTCCATTGATTTTTCAACTATTGATTCTCGAAATTGCCATAGATGGTCTTCGGCTGGCGGCGTTAAATACACCAAGTATGTTAAGTACACCGTTAAGTGTTATTGCAGGTCTGGTCATGGGAGAATTCTCTGTAAAATCAGGATGGTTTAATTCAGAAGTGATGTTATATATGGCATTTGTGGCCGTTGCAAATTATACACAACCCAATTTTGAACTTGGTTATGCGTTGAAATTTATGCGTCTGGAATTGTTGATTCTTACAGCTTTATTTAACTGGTGGGGGTTCGTAATAGGAACAGTTATTGTGATTTGCAGTGTTGCCTTTAATAAAACCTTATCAGGAAGAAATTATTTGAACATTAAATTAAATTGAGTAAACGAAAGAGATAAGGTAAAAAGGAGGAGTCGAGTTTCTTGTTTTACAGAATAACAATCACGTGGTAGAATATAGATGAGGTGATAGAATGGAGACGGAAACAAGAGACGAGAAGTTGGGGCGGGCACCGCTTGGGAAGCTGATGGTTTCGCTGGCAGTTCCGGCGGTGGCTGCTCAGTTGATTAATGTATTATATAATATTGTTGACCGGATTTATATTGGACACATTCAAGGATACGGAGATGTAGCTTTGACGGGAGTCGGGGTTACATTTCCTATTATTATGTTGATTTCTGCTTTTAGTGCATTTGCTGGGATGGGCGGTGCACCTTTGGCATCTATCGAGTTGGGGAAAAGTAATTATAGTCGTGCCGAAAGAATTCTCGGGAATTCTGCCGGGTTGTTAGTTATATTTTCGGTATTTTTAACAGTGTTTTTCAGTATATATAAAATACCAATACTATATGCGTTTGGTGCCAGTGATGTGACGATTGTGTATGCGAAAGAGTATATATCCATTTATTTAATTGGAACAGTATTCGTACAGCTGGCATTGGGACTGAATACATTTATCAGTGGGCAGGGTGCAGCAAGAACTGCTATGCTGTCTGTGCTGATAGGTGCGGTGATCAATATCTGCCTGGATCCGGTTTTTATATTTGGTGTGAATATGGGAGTGAAAGGTGCAGCGCTGGCAACGGTCATCTCTCAGGCGGTCAGTGCTGTCTGGGTCGTACATTTTCTTGTGTCTAAGAAGAGTGTGATACGATTACAATTAAAAAATATGCGTTTAAAAAAGGATATTTTGATGCAAATTGCAGGACTTGGCATCTCCCCTTTTATTATGCAGAGTACAGAGAGTATGGTTAGTATTACTTTAAATTCTGGACTTCAGCGTTATGGAGGAGATCTGTATGTAGGAACTATGTCGATTATGACAAGTATCATGCAGTTAATCGTAATACCGGTACAGGGAATTACACAGGGAATCCAACCTATTATCAGTTACAATTATGGTGCTGGTAACAAAGACAGGGTTCAGAAAACGATCGTTAGAATGATTCTGGTATGTCTTACGGCTACGTTGCTTTTGGGAGGTATTGCAGTGTTGAAGCCGGAAGTATATGCGGGAATATTTACGGATAATGTTGAGCTGGAGAAACTGACTTGTCAGGTCATGCCAGTATATTTCCTTGTTATCACAATCTTTGGGATTCAGTCGGCTTGTCAAACGACATTTTTGGCATTGGGGCAGGCAAAAGTGTCTTTATTTATTGCGTTACTTAGAAAAGTAATCCTGTTGATTCCGTTGGCGATTATCCTGCCTAAGTTCATGGGAGTGAATGGAATCTACTTGGCAGAGCCGATTGCGGATATTTGTTCTATATTAACAATCAGTGTTTTATTTATATTTATTATTAGAAAAATTTTGCGTAATATGGAAAAAAATGTTATGATGTCGTCAAGCAAAGAGAAGGAGGAACAGAGACATGAATGATTATGTAATTACAGTAAACAGTACAGTCGATTTGCCAAAGGAGTGGTTGGAAGAGAGACATATTCCGGTTATTCCTTTGAAATATACTATAGATGGCGAGACCTATAAAGGAATGGAAGGACTGTCTTCCAAAGAATTTTTTCAAAAATTAAGAGAAGGAAAGATGGCAGTAACCTCTCAGGTAAATCCTGAGGAAGCTAAAGAAGCACTGGAAGCGTTCCTAAAAGAAGGAAAAGATATATTGCATCTTGCGTTCTCTTCTGGCTTAAGTGGAACATATAACAGTATGCGAATTGCGGCGGAAGAATTGGAAGAAGAGTACCCAGAACGTAAGGTTATTGTGATAGATACATTGTGCGCTTGTCTGGGGGAAGGATTGCTGTTATATTATGCATTGAAACGTAAAGGAGAGGGGAAATCAATCGAAGAAGTAGCACAGTGGGCAGAGGAGAATAAGCTTCATGTGTGTCATAATGTTGCGATTGATGATCTGAATCATCTTCAAAGGGGTGGAAGAGTCTCCAAGACAACAGCAATATTGGGAACAATGGTTCAAGTAAAGCCAATCATTCATATGGATGACAAAGGTCTTTTGCAGGTTATCGGGAAAGAGCGTGGACGAAAGAAAGCGTTGAATAAGATTGTAGATATGGCTGTTGAGCAGGCAAAGGGCTGGGAAAATGATATTATTATGATTACCCATGGGGATTGTGCAGAGGATGCTGAATATGTGGCAGAACTAGTGCGCAAAAAGATGGGAATTGAGAATATTCTGGTAAATAATATTGGTGAGGTAATTGGAAGCCATACAGGTCCAGGAGTTGTAGCCGTATTCTGCATGGGAAGTAAGCGCTAAGCAATAGGAGATATAAACAGAATGAAAAAAACACTTATAATTGATAAAGAAATGAAAAAACTCTGGCCGACAGTAAGAGTCGGGTGTCTGCAATATAAAGTAAAAGTAGAAAAGAAGAATGAAGAGCTGTGGAAATATCTGAAGAAAGATATTTTCAAAAAAGTAAAAGATGAAATCTTTGATTATGGTGTAAACGAAATCCCTAATATCAAAGAATCAAGAGCCGCATATAAAGCCTTTGGAAAAGATCCAAGTCGTTATCGCGTATCTTCAGAAGCACTGATTCGAAGAATCGGCCAAGGAAAAGGGCTTTATGAGGTAAATACAGTTGTTGATGTGAATAATCTGATTTCTATAGAATCAGGATTTTCTGTTGGTTCATACGATGCTTCAAATATAGAAGATGAGCTAGTATTTCGAGTTGGAAAGGAAGGAGAGACCTATAAAGGGATTGGAAAAGAAGAAATCCGTATAGATTGCCTTCCGGTGCTGGCAGATGCAAAAGGTGCAATTGGGAGTTCCACCAGTGATTCAGAACGGGCTATGATTACAGAAAATGCAGAAGAAGTGCTGACGTTAATTTATTCGTTCTCACAGAATCAAGATTTAGAACATGCACTGGAGAATGGAAAAAAATATTTAGAACAATACGCCGGTGCAGAAGAGATTCAGAGCTGGATAGTGGAGTAA
>NZ_JBNPLX010000052.1:0-8136 GCF_050313695.1 Bariatricus sp. SGI.161 | reverse complement strand
CTTCTTATCGACTGAGTATATTATATCACAATGCCCGCCGACTTTCAAGAACATACGTTCTTTCTTTGCAATTCATCCCAACCACCTAAGAGGAGGGGGAATTCTTGCTAAATTATGTTAAATCCTTTCAACCTAGTTGCCACCGTTCTCTTTACTGCATGCGGTACGGGTCTTTGACACTTGTATTTTAGAAATATTATAAAGAATCCTTTATTTAAGCCGTTTGTGGCTTATTTTTTTGTCAAATTTTGCGTTTTTCTATGTACTTGTTTGTGCTTGTGTGTTATAATAGATAAAAGGAGTGATTTGTTATGTATGTAAATATTACTGGTAGTCCAAACAACAAGGACGTTTATATTTATCAATCTTACAGAAAAGAGAATGGTAAATCATCTTCTCGCATTTACAAAAAGCTAGGGAAATACAACGACCTTCTAGAGCAGTTTTCAGGCGACAAAGAAAAAATGATGGCTTGGGCTAAAGCAGAGGCAGCTAAAGAAACTGCTCTTTATAATCAGCAAAGAGAACAGATTTCTGTCAGTTTTTCTCAAACAGCGCGCATTCCATTGGAAGAAGAACGTTTATTTAACGTAGGCTATCTTTTTTTGCAGCAACTATGTTCTGAATTAAGACTGGATAACATTTGCAGGAACATTCGTAACCGTCATAAATTTACTTACGATTTTCATGCCATTCTTACAGATTTGATTTATGCAAGAATCCTATCACCTTCCAGTAAGATGAGCAGCTATTCTTTCTGTCACTCTCTTTTGGAACCACCTAAATATTCTTTGCAGAATGTTTATCGTGCTCTTTCTGTTATGGCGGAGGAATCGGATTACATCCAAGAAGAACTTTATCGAAATTCAAACTTTGTGCATCATCGCAATTCAAAAATCTTGTATTACGATTGCACGAATTACTATTTCGAAATCGAAGAAGAAAGTGGTGACAAAAAATACGGCAAAAATAAAGAACATAGGCCGAATCCAATCGTTACTATGGGACTTTTTATGGATGCTGATGGCATCCCTCTTGCTTTTGATATTTTCCCCGGAAATCAAAACGAACAGCTCACACTAAAACCATTAGAGACAAAAGTCATTAAAGATTTTGATTGCAGCGAATTTATCTTTTGTTCGGACGCCGGCTTAGGAAGCGTAAAAAACAGATTTCTAAACAGCTTCGGGAATCGTTCTTATGTGATTACTTACTCATTGAAAAAAATGAAACAGGAAGATCGTGAAATAGCCTTGAATCCAACTCAATTTAAAGTTCCGGGTTCGAATAAAATGATTGATCTAAGAACCCTTGATGAAACGGATCCTGATGTATTTCATACGGTTTATTACAAAGAAGTACCTCTCGTGACCGGAGATATGGATGAAACGATTATTGTTACGTACTCTCCTAAATATAAAGCTTATCAACAAAAAATTCGTAGTCGTCAGATTGACCGTGCGCTGAAAATGATACAGTCTCCTGGAAAATGCAGACGAGGAAAGAATCAAAACGACCCTGCACGTTTCATTCAAAAAACCTCCATTACATCAGATGGCGAAATCGCAGATAAGTCTGTTTATAAATTGGATGAAGAACGCATAAATGAAGAATCCATGTATGATGGTTTTTATGCTGTTGTAACAAACCTTGAAGATAACCCAGCAGAAATCATAAAAATTAACAAGCAACGCTGGGAAATCGAGGAGAACTTCCGAATCATGAAATCCGATTTTGAAGCCAGACCAGTTTATGTGCAGAGAGACGATCGTATCAAAGCACATTTTCTTACGTGCTATATCAGTCTCTTAGTATATAGACTATTAGAAAAGAAACTAGGGGAAGGGTTTACATGCACTCAGATTTTGGAAACACTGCGTGGTATGAATATGACACTATTAAGCAAGGACAGTGGTTACATTCCTTCTTACAAACGAACAAAACTAACAGATGCACTTCACAGTTCATTTGGATTAAGAACAGACTTTGAATTTATATCAAAAGCCTCCATGCGAGGAATTATTTCAAAGACCAAAAAGATAACTAACGCAAAAACAAAAATATAGTACATATCGATGCAAACGGACAAACAGCCACAGAGTCCATAAATACAGGCTTTGTGGCTGTTTTGTCTTTCATCAACTGTCAAAGATGGGATATTATATCACAATGCCCGCCGACTTTCAAGAACATACGTTCTTTCTTTGCAATTCATCCCAACCACCTAAGAGGAGGGGGAATTCTTGCTAAATTATGTTAAATCCTTTCAACCTAGTTGCCACCGTTCTCTTTACTGCATGCGGTACTATTACGTCATCAACGCCAATATCAACCGAAAATGGAATTCTCACATTTTTAATATGGGCGATTAAATTGATTCCTATGCCAGGATATTTCTTTTCTGGTGTGATTTCTCTTGTTCCAACGACCTCGATATCAATAAAATCATTATTTGTATCCATTTTACATATTTCTTTGATTATTGCTTCCACATCTGCAATATCATTAGACATTCTCCTTAACATGAAGTCAATATCCATGGTCGGTCTGCCCTCGAAATTAGAAATTGTATATAAGAACATGCCACCTTTCAAAACAAGATTTTCCGCATACTGTGACATTTCAAGTTTACGAAGAAACTCCTCTTGTGCAAAAAGCTGGAGACAAGTCTGATAATTTATTTCAGTTTCCTTTGCTTGCTTTTTTAATCTGGCAAGCACTGATGCGCCCATATCTTTTACCTCTTTTACAGCCATACTCCAACCACCCTTCTTGCCTTTTTTTCCACACCAAGTCTTGCAGCATACTCCATCAATTTAGCAGCATCTTTCTCTTTGTCCTTCACATATCTTTGGATTACTGTGTTAAACACTTCTCCATCCATAGTATTCATATGTCTAAGACAATCACAGACAACACGTTCCCGGTCATATATCTTTACGGTAATTCCGTCAATATTTCCTTCACTTACACCAATATCCAATCTGTTTGCATCGATAAAATGTGGCTTTATTATCGGAAAATCCATTTTGAATTTATTCCTTGCCGATTTGTTATCCACTGCTATATGCCAGATTCCCGGCACACGATCTGTATATCCATGATACATTGCTGCAGAAAGATCACAAATAATGGCATCCGGAAATAGTGTACAAATTACTGATACTTCTGTAAATGCCTTTTCATCCTGCCATTGATAGTAGCCATACTTAATTTTTTCTACAAGGCCTTCTTCAATTAAGTTTTGAAGTATCCGATAAGAAATACCCTCCTTCGTAAGTTCACATGTACGCATTATTCCTCCATGCTGTTTAAATATTGACTCATAATCCATAACCATATTCATAGTAATGCACACCACCCTCGAATAACTTCATACAATTATATGATAGTTTTTGTATCAAGTTATATTATACATGATAAATATCAAAAATCAACTTAGTACAATATATTTTTAATTTTTGTACCAAGTCGAACACTTGTAGGAATAAAAACCATAGGCATATCTCTTATACATATATTATTTCATTGTCTTCGCCAGTGACGTAAGAAGTGCTGCCATCTCCGGATTGGAAAGAACCTTTGCAAGCAGTTCTGCATCCACGCCTTCCGGAAGCGCCACCGTATTTTCTGCTGTATTCGGATGCATCTGCGGATCCAGATTTTTCTTCTCATAAAATGCTTCTTCAAATAATTCTGCATTTTTCTTCCGGTCATCATCCAGGATATGAGAATATACATCCGTGACCATGCTGACCTGAGCATGTCCGGAGTCGCCCTGTACCGCCTTTATATCTCCGCCATTCAGTTTCAGCTTATACGTTCCACTGCTGTCAGTCTTCGGTGTTTTCAGAACACGGACCGTCTTATTCTTTTTACTCTTTTCCGGAAATACGAGCAGGACATCTTTTGCATCCAGTTCCTTTAAGGCAGCCTTGCTCACGCGCTGGGATTCCTTATTTATGAAAAGATATGCCCGGTTCTCCTCAATTGCTTCTTCGGAAATATCGACGCAATCCCATGTAAGTCCCAGAAGCTCACTGATTCGAAGAGAACAGGAGAAGGAGAGATTCATGGCTAGCTTTAACCGCTCATCCTCACATACTTCCATGGCATACATCAGAGTTTCAGCAGTCCAGATATCCCGTTTCTTTGTTTTATGTTTTGGAACTGTTGCATATATACAAGGATTTTTCTCCATCAGTTCCCACTTAATTGCCTGCTGAAAACAGCTCCGCAGAAGCTTATGAATGTCCCGGATTGTACTGGTCGATACATACTCATTCATTCTTTTTCCAATCATCGGATTGATCACTGCTGGGGTTTTTAATAGTTTCTGATAATACTTTTCAATAAAACGGGTATTGATCTCTGCCAGTTTCACATCCCCAATAATCGGAAGGATATAATTATTGATAAGGGACACATTTCCATCATATGTAGACAATGCCCAGTTATCTTTCCCATAAAGAGCAACATATTCATCCAACAGTTCCTTCATGGTTTTACACTGCGGAATCACCATAGATCCCATTTCTTCCTTATACTCAATTTCCTTCTTACGTTTTTTTGCTTCTGCCTTTGTGGCATAGGTTTCCCATTTCTGCTTCCGTTTCCCATCCGGAGCAGTATAGGAATAAATCACATTAAACTTCCCGTTTCTTTCTCTGATTGATGCCATAATCTAACAGCTCCTTTCTGTATTTCTTTTTTTCAGCCACTCTTCAAACTCTTTGCGTTTGATACGGACATTTGCGCCCACCTTAACAGCCGGAAAATATCCTCTTTTGTACCAGACAGTAATCATGGATCGACTCACTTTTGCCATAAATGCTGCTTCATCCGGCGTAAGATATTTCAAATTTCCATTTCTGCCTCGCTGTCCGGTCTGCGACAGTTTCTTCCTTCGGAAATCAGCAAGTGCTACATTTTCCTCTAACGCCAGTTCTTCATAATCATTTGCCGGATCCAAATGATACTCATCCTGTCCATCCAGAAACTTTTGAAAGCTTTCCTTTGTGATCCGTTTACGGTCAGCGATCACTACATATTCAAAAAAGTGTTTGTACTTCTTTTTATTTAGGATGTTATATACCTGCTTTCTGGAAATTCCAAGCTGTCTGGCCACCTCCGGCATAGTGAGAGTAGCTGCTTCCATTTCCGCATCCCTCTTTTTATCTTCTTTTGTCCTGTATTTTGATTGACCATCATACCATTTCCGGAATGCCTCCTTCGGCACACGTTTCCAGTAATCTATGATCACTACCGCAATATTGTTTCGCTTGATCAGGTCATAGACAACACCATCTGTAAGTTCCAGCATCTCAGCCAGTTCCGGAATAGAATAGGACCATTCTTTTAATTCCTTTCCCGGCTCTTCCCCATTGACTTTGTGATACTTAATCTGATTTGCATACCATTTTTCAAAACTCTCGATATTGATCCGCATTTTACCGGCAAACTCTTTTGTCTCAAAATAATTCTTATGTATCAGCCAATACCGATCCGTTTTCTTAAGCCCCAGAAGTTCCCCCATCTCCGAAACACTCATCCACTTTTTTGCCGGAGAAGGCAGCCTTTTGTATGGGCTGTTTGTTTCCACTTCTTTCAACAGACTGTCATAGTCTTCCGTATTTATCATTTTTTCTCGATCCATGAAGTCTCCCTCCTTCTGCCCATACCATACCGCATTTTTTCAAAAAAATTTAGGGTGCTGAATGCCAGTGGCATTCGTTTAGCACCGACCGAAACGGAGTGTAGAGTCGATTTTGTAATTTGACATGAAATTAGTTTAAACCTTCCGGAAGTTTATCCAGCCAGTCATCAAAGCTCTTTTTGGAAATGCGGTACTTCCCGCCATCCAACTGGATCCACCGGAATTCATTTTTCTTCAGAAGGTTATAGACCGTCGGTCTACTGACTCCAAGAATCTCCTGTAACTCTTTTACTGTATAACATCTTTTCTCTGCCATATGTCATTACCTCTCATTTCATCATTTTTGAGGTGGCATACCAAATCCCCCGCAAGTTACGGGGCATTTGGTTCTCGCGGCAGTCGCCAAATGGACATGCAAGCATGTCCGCTTGGCTCGTTGCTCGCGGATATAAATGTCCCTCTATATATCCAAAGTTTCAGAGGGGCTTATACAACATGTTTCAGTAAAAAAATGTAAAGATGAGAAAAAAAGGAAAAAAGAAACCTCCGTATGAATTGAATCATACGAAGGATCAATATACCTATCATCATCAATTATCCTGAATGGGATATATTACAAAATGGAAAACTAACTGCTATTATTTCCAATCCTAATATAATTACATGATTGGATATCTTTTCAATCGGATTAAACAGAAGGAGTAATGCTAGCGTGATTCGTACGAAAAATTCTATCATTGGTATAACACAATTATTATTTCTACAAAAGAACTGCCTAATTGCCGCATTCAATGATTTAGATGCCTTTCTTATACCGATAATTGCCCAAGTAATTCCTAATGCCTCCAACGAACTGGAGCCTTTCAGTAGAAATGCAATCCCCATAATAAACATCATAATACTATATGCTAATTCGTCTGCCTGCTTTTCAAAGAACTTTTTTTCCTTAAAATAGCTTACTACCATCAGCGTGCCTACAAGTACCATAGCACTTCCTAATAAATAAGGCAACAGAAGAGTTACTCTATCAGAAAACAAAATACAGATTAATCCTAGAGATGGAAACAATATACTCTTGACTTTTAATATTCTATTCATTTTTCTCATTTCTCTCCTGTTCTTTTATTCATATAGTGTTTCAAGACAACAGTTCCGGCAGCAACCAAAATTCTTAATAATAATACCATGATAAATTCTATTGAAAATGGATTGCTCAACTTAGTTCCAAGCAAAGTAGTAGTAACAATACTGAGCAAAGAACCGCTTATTCCTGCTGTCAGATAAGTAGTGAATTTCACTCCACAAGTGCCAAAATACAGGCTCACAATGTCACCTGGCAAAAATCCAACAATTCTGGTAATAAAACATACAAAAAAAGCATTTTCATTCTGATATCCTGTCAGTTGTTGAACCTTGGGATATCTAGTCCCAATATACTGTATAATATCTTCACCGCTGTATCTTCCGATCCAATAAGGAATCGTAATGGTTGTCGCCAGTCCAACCATACTTACCATCACAGCTATAAATGGTGTAAACAGAACTCCACTGCTCAAATATAAAATCGACAATGGAAACATAATTGTAAGGCTTTTGAGAGCAAAGAACAAAACTAAAACACACGCAGCCAAAATCATATTTTCAGGTGTATACCTCAATATCGTTTTTACAGACAAAGGTTCTTCTGATTTTCTTACAATCACAAAAAGAATCAATGTCATCAGAATAATTGCTGCTAAAGGAGTGAGTTTCTTTAGCTTTATTTCTGACTTTTTCTCACTCTTTTGTTTTTTTTCTTTGTTTCTGATTTTCATCCAACTTTTCTCATTCATAATTATAATCACAAGATATTTCTTATATCTATTCGTCTATTATATTTCCATTTACTTCATCAAACACATCCTTCATTTCAAGAGCATATTTTTTACCTATTTTACTCAATCGGTATAATATAATAATGTCAATAATGCCATTTAAAATGAAGATAATTCCTGCCATTAATGCAGCGGCTGAAACTGTATCCGGTGAAAAGAACATCATACTAATTCCAGCCAGAATAATAATACATGATAGAATAACATATGATGTACAGCGCACATGAAATATGTCTTTCATACAAACAGCCGTCTCCATACAGATTACTCCATTGATTATGATGAAAATACTAAACACGTAAGAAAACAACACTATTGTAATTCCAGCATGTGTAATGATAAAGATTCCCAAAATACATTTCAAAATGCCTTCAAATAACGATCCCTGCATAAAATAAGTATTCAACCGAAATTTTAAATCATAGAACAAATCAAAAATCCCACTGCACAAAATCATAATACCTGCAATCACTGCAATCACTTTAAATGAATCATAGGGCTTTATTATGAATAAAACTCCAAGCAATACCGTCATGATTGCATTTATCCACATATCCAGCTTTATTTTTTTCAACGTTTTCATATTTTACTCCTCCCAGTTTTAGT
>NZ_JBNPLX010000051.1:0-9516 GCF_050313695.1 Bariatricus sp. SGI.161 | reverse complement strand
CTATAGATGATATCTTCTCTTCCTGGTCCATTAGAAACCATTGTAATCGGATATCCTATCTGTTCTTCTACAAATTCGATATACTTACGGCAGTTTTCTGGCAGATCTTCATATTTCTTAATTCCACGGATATCGCATTTCCATCCTGGAAGTGTCTTTAAGACTGGTTTTGCCTTTTCCAATAAGTGTGTCGTTGGGAATTCTGTAGTCACTTCTCCGTCAATCTCATAACCAACACATACTGGAATCTCATCCAGATATCCCAAAACATCCAATACGGTAAACGCTACATCTGTTGTTCCTTGCATTCTGCATCCATATTTAGATGCCACACAGTCAAACCAACCCATTCTTCTTGGACGCCCAGTTGTTGCACCGAACTCTCCGCCGTCACCGCCACGACGTCTCAGTTCATCTGCTTCTTCTCCAAAAATCTCACTTACAAAGGCACCTGCTCCTACAGCGCTTGAATATGCTTTACATACTGTAATTACCTTTTTAATCTCATATGGAGGAATTCCAGCGCCGATTGCACCATATGCAGCCAATGTAGAAGAAGATGTAACCATTGGATAGATTCCATGATCTGGATCCTTCAGGGATCCGAGCTGACCTTCTAAGAGAATCTCTTTTCCTTCTTTTAAGGCATTGTGAAGATAGAGAGAGGTATCACATACATATGGCTCTACCATCTTCTTGTATTCTTGTAATTCATTATAAAGATCGTCAGGATTGATTGTTGGTTTGTGGTACAGGTGCTCTAAGAGAACATTCTTCTGCTCTGCAACTCTTTTAACTTTCTCTTTCAATAACTCGTCATCAAAAAGTTCACTTACCTGGAAACCAATCTTTGCATATTTATCAGAATAAAATGGTGCAATTCCCGATTTGGTTGATCCGAAGGATTTTCCTCCCAATCTTTCCTCTTCATATGCATCAAAATTCTTATGATATGACATCACCATCTGAGCACGGTCAGACACAAGAATCTTCGGCATCGGAACATTTCTGTCAACAATAGACTGGATCTCTTTAAAAAGGACCGGAACATCTAATGCCACACCATTTCCTATAATACTGGTAGTATGACCATAGAATACGCCTGATGGCAAAGTATGCAATGCAAATTTTCCATAATCATTAATAATGGTATGTCCTGCATTAGCACCTCCCTGAAATCTTACGATAATATCTGCCTTCTCAGCAAGCATATCCGTAATCTTACCTTTTCCTTCATCTCCCCAGTTAGCACCAACTACTGCTTTAACCATATCAATTCCTCCTGCGTTATTAACATAACTTATCATTCTTATCAAGTATTCCTAATGGAACC
The DNA here is from genome assembly GCF_050313695.1 of Bariatricus sp. SGI.161. NCBI lineage: Bacteria > Bacillati > Bacillota > Clostridia > Lachnospirales > Lachnospiraceae > Bariatricus > Bariatricus sp. SGI.161. The sequence continues at coordinate 8,183 of NZ_JBNPLX010000051.1, read as the reverse complement.
ACTTATGAATTATACTATATTTTCCCGCTTCTGTAAAATGCATTTTCAACGATTCTTCAATATTTTTCCTCACTTTTACATCAGAGGCGCGACAAGACGAAGAACCTGCCCTGTAATTTTTGAAAATGTACTTCGATTCTTTACTTCTATCAATGTCACCTTATGACATTTTGTCAGAGTATGCTGGAAATCACGTTCGATTTTATCTATTTCTGAATTGTTATAAATAAACGTACCACATTCAAAATGTAAATATAAACTCCGATAATCCAGGTTAATAGTTCCTACCGTTGCAGTGTCATCATCTGAGACGAACACTTTGGCATGAACAAACCCAGGAGTATACTCATAGATCTGCACGCCTCCCTCAATCAATTCTTTATAAAATGTCTGTGCAACCACAAATGCATACCATTTGTCCGGGATGTGAGGCATAATGATAATCACTTCTATTCCACTCTTTGCCGCACGCAAAAGTGTCGTTATCATCTCATTATCCAGGATTAGATAAGGGGTCATGATATGAACATATTTTTTTGCATGATTCAGAATATGAAAATATACCTCTTCTCCTACATTTTCATTGTCAAACGGACTGTCAGCATAAGGAATTACATATCCCATCTCACGATGAAGTCCCTTTCGCTTTGGCGTCAGATAATTTTCATATTCATCTTTCCGACGCTCGTCCACATTCCACATCTGTAAAAATATCATGGTCAGGCTCTGTACGGCATCTCCTCTTAACATAATTGCAGTATCCTTCCAATGCCCAAACCTTACTTTTTTATTGATATATTCATCTCCAAGATTAATTCCACCAGTAAATCCTACCTTCCCATCAATCACACAGATTTTTCGGTGATCCCTGTTATTCTGTGTCGTCGATAAGAAAGGCTTTACTGCATTTACCATCTTACATTTGATTCCATATTTTTTCAAATAAGTCGGATAGTTATAAGGAAGCATGGAAATTGCGCACATGCCATCATACATGAACCGTACTTCAACACCCTCTTTCACTTTTTCCTTCAGAATATCCAGGATGGTTCCCCACATGTAACCTTCCTCTACAATAAAATATTCCATAAAGATATATTTTTTTGCTTTTTTTAATTCTGCAGTCAGATACTTGAACTTATACTCTCCAAGTGGAAAATACTTCACCTCTGTATTGCGATAGGTAGGAAAGCCCAGCTGATTAGACAGATAATAAGACAACTGTGCATTAGCGGATTTGCTTGCCCAGATAGCCCCTAATGTATCCTGATCCTGCTGCATATATGGATCTGTCTCAATCTTCAATACCGCTAAACGATCCTGGAGGAATCTCGTTCCCACCTGCATTTGTACATAAATATAAAATACCGTTCCTATCAGAGGAAAAGTCAGTACACACAGTATCCACGTCATTTTAAAAGCCGGATTCCCTTTGGAATTAATGATGTACACAATAACAATGACTTCCAGAACCAGAATAATTCCATAGACATATGGCGCATACGCTTCTACCCGAAAAATAAATTCTACAAAAAACAGAATCTGCAATAGAAGCAAAAGCAGTATGATTCCTGTTCTGCTGAATATAATACGGAACAAACCTTTCTTTGCTGTACCTGCTGTCTGATTTTTACTCATAATTCTTGCTTTCTCCTTCTGCTGTCATTCGCATATGTTACAGTGTAACACACATTTATGAAATTTGTATTACAATATTATTTATATTTTATATTAATTTTAGAGGAAAATTGCCAAAAACTGTGGTATGATATATTCAATAACAGATTTGAAAGGAGTTATAACAATCATGAAGAATTGGGGCAAAAAACTATTAGGTCTGGCTGCTGTCAGCAGTGCCGCTGCAGGCCTTATATATTATTTAAAGAAAAAAGATATCAACGAGGATGATGAATTTGCCGATGATTTTGAAGATGAAGATTTTGATCTTGACAGTGATTTAAAACCGGTGACAGACCGTGAATATGTTTCTTTAAATCCATCTGATAAATCAGTCAAAGAAGAGACTGTTGAGACAGTCCCTGAAGATGAAGCTCCTGCTGAAGAAAAAGCTGAAGGTACTGATACGGAAGAATCAACGGAAGAAGCATAGATTGTAAAAAGAATACAATTAAAGTGCGTAAGTTACTGATAACAAGACTTACGCACTTTATTTTTATTTTAAGATACGATATACTAAACAAAAAGAAATCCAATACTAAGTTTAGGGGAATATTATGTTTAAAAACTATAAAATAAATTTATTAAAAATAATCATTCTGATGGTAGGACTGACGATTGCCCATCTGGGGGTCACTTTGTTCCTCCTTACAAATCTCGGTTCTGACCCCTATAATGTGCTGGTGCAGGGAGTCTATCGTACATTGTCTAATCTGACAGGATGGGAATTTTTAACTCACGGACGTGTCCATATCGCTCTTTGCTTCCTGATTATTCTGATTCTTCTGGCAACAGACAAAACCTATATTAAAATAGGCACCGTTCTTTGTATGATTTTTGGAGGACCTATTATAGATATATTTACACTCATCCTAAAACCAGTGGTAACGGAAAGCAGTCCCCTCGCATATAAGCTTATTATTCTCGCACTGGGATGTGTGATATTGGCTTATGGTATGACTATTGTAATCAAATCCGACGCAGGAACTGGTCCTAACGACCTGGTTGCCGTTGTAATCAGTGATAAGACAAAACAAAGTTTCGGAATCGTACGTGTCATAACAGATATTTCCTTTGTCCTTGCAGGATTCCTATTGGGAGGTTCAGTTGGACTCGGAACTGTGATCTGTGCTGCCTGTGTAGGACCTGTAGCTAATATTTTCCTTCCAATTAATGAAAAACTTATTCAAAAGGTATATATACTATTTTTTCCAACAGCAATTTAATATCTGAACTGCCTCTCGAATCTGTTCCTCCGAAAGGTTCGCGTATCCTAACAATATGGTGGCATTTCCTTCATATTTTTCCTGAATACAATAATCCGAAAGCCCATAGACACGAATATCTTCCGCTTCTGCCCGTTGAATCAATTCTTCTTCTGACATTCCGTTATGGAAAGTCAGAAGAAGGTGAACCCCCGCATGTTCTCCTGATATCTTACAGATATCCATCATTGGACGTAATCCTTCAATTAGCACATCATGTCTGCTCTTATACAATGCTCTTGTTTTATTCAGATGCCGTTCATAATACCCTTCCTCTATAAATTTCTGCACGATCATCTGATCCACCTTAGAAACGGTAGAATTAACAAACCGGCTCTTTTGATCATACACTTCCAGCAATGGCTTCGGAAGAACCATATAACTAAGACGGATAGCCGGAGCAATGGATTTGGAAAATGTTCCAAGATAGATAACCTTATCTTCACCATCATATCCCTGAAGTGCAGGAATCGGTTTCCCTTTATAACGGAATTCACTATCGTAATCATCTTCTATGATATATCTTCCTTCTTCCTGAGAAGCCCAGCGCAGAAGTTCCAGCCGTCGTTTGAGCGGCATGATAACTCCTGTAGGATATTGATGAGATGGTGTTACATAGGCAATGTCTGCCCCGGACTTTTCTAATTCAGATACTTTCATACCATTCTTATCCATTGGTACCGGAGCCGTCTCATAAGACAGGCTTCTGACCATTCGGTATGCCTGTTTATAAGTGGGGTCTTCAAACGCAATTCGATGATGAATCCCTAATATCGTACTGAGCAGCATAAGAATATAGTCACTACCTGCTCCAATGATAATCTGATCTGGTGTGCAGTTAACTCCTCGCGCCTGATACAGATAATTGCAGATTGCATTGCGGAACCCATACTCTCCTTGTGAATCTCCCGCTCTGAATAATTCAGTTTTATCATCCATCAGAATATCTTTTGACAATTTTCTCCATGCATTATATGGGAAACTTTTCAAATCTACTCCATTGGGAGTAAAATCATATTTATACTTTTTCTTTTCTTTATATATCTTTGCAGATGTAATCTTTCCTTTCTGAAGATGATATAACTCTTCAATCTGCGCCACAAAAAATCCCCGATAAGGTTCCGACTCAATATATCCTTCTGACAACAATTGCTCATAGGCAAGTTCCACCGTACTTCTGCTTATTTCCAGATGCTTTGCCAGTGCTCTGGTAGATGGCAACTTCTCTCCATATGCAATTTTTCCATTTTGAATATCCGACTTGATATAATTGTAGATTTGCTCATACAGAGGAATCTTTGAATGCGTTTTCAGGTTCATGGTTAATTCATTCATAAGGCAACTCCATCATTACCGTTTCTTATTTTGGCAATTTAAAAGAGCTCTTTAAAGACACAATTCGGTTAAATACCAAGTCATCCGGTGTTGAGTCCTTGGAATCGATACAGAAGTATCCATTTCTTACGAACTGGAAACTATCGCAGCCCTTTGCCTCTGCAAAACTGTCTTCTACATAACAATTTTTACGGACTTCAAGTGAATTCGGATTCAAATTCAACGAACCATCTTCTTTATTGTAAACTCCCTTTTCCTCATCAATCAAATTCTCATACAGACGAACTTCTGCCTGCTTTGCATATGGCGCAGCCACCCAGTGGATCGTTCCTTTGACTTTTCTTCCAGTAAATCCAGTACCACATTTCGTCTCAGGATCATAAGTACAATGTACCACAGTTACATTACCATCTGCATCCGTCTCATAGCTTTCACATTTTACAAAATATGCGTGCATCAGACGGACTTCATTTCCGGGGAAGAGTCGGAAGTATTTCTTCGGAGGCTCGATCATAAAGTCATCGCGCTCTATATACAGTTCGCGGCAAAACGGAACTTTACGTGCTCCAAGCTCCGGGTTTTCCATATTATTATCAACATCCAGATATTCCTCTTCTCCCTCTGGATAATTATCAATCACAAGTTTGATTGGATCTAACACTGCCATCATACGAGGCTTCTTCAACTTAAGATCCTCACGAATACAGTATTCCAGCATTGCATAATCAACAGAGCTCTGACTCTTGGATACCCCGCACATCTCAACAAACATTTTGATGGATTCCGGAGTAAATCCTCTTCTTCTCAATGCTGCGATAGAGACCAGTCTTGGATCATCCCAACCATCTACAATACCATCCATAACCAATTTCTTAATATATCTCTTACCGGTTACCACATTCGTCAAATATAATTTGGAAAATTCAATCTGGCGCGGTGCAGGATCAAACTCGCATTCTCTTACTACCCAGTCATACAGCGGTCTGTGATCTTCGAATTCCAATGTACAGATAGAATGTGTAATCTTTTCCACAGCATCTTCAATCGGATGTGCAAAATCATACATTGGATAAATACACCATTTATCACCTGTATTGTGGTGAGTCATGTGTGCAACACGGTAGATGACCGGATCACGCATATTGATGTTCGGAGATGCCATATCAATCTTCGCACGAAGAACTCTCTCACCATCTTTACATTTTCCGTCTCTCATTTCTTCGAACAATCGCAGATTTTCTTCTACGGAGCGTTCACGATATGGACTATTCTTTCCTGGCTCTGTCAGTGTTCCACGATATTCGCGAATCTCTTCTGCAGTCAGATCGCAGACATATGCTTTTCCCTTCTTGATCAGCTTAATAGCACACTCATACATAACATCAAAATAATCGGAAGCAAAATACAGATGTTCCTTCCAATCTGCTCCCAGCCACTTTACATCTTCCTTGATAGACTCTACAAATTCCATATCTTCTTTCATTGGATTTGTATCATCAAATCGAAGATGAAAAGTTCCATTGTATTTCTGTGCTAATCCATAATTCAAAAGAATGGATTTCGCATGTCCAATATGCAGATATCCATTCGGTTCAGGCGGAAATCTTGTGCATACCTCTGTATAAACTCCTTCCGCCAGATCTTTATCTATTTCCTGTTCAATAAAATTTTTTGAAACTGTTTCTTCTCCCATGGGGCTCCTCCTTGTAGATACTTACATTATGCACATTATCTTATCATAAAAAATATGGTGAAACAAGGTAGATTCCACCGTTTTCAGCAGTTTACAGACGATTTTTCAACAATACGAGAGCATGGACAATGATCGCTGCATGATCAGCCGCCAGCGTTCCCATCTCTTTCACCTGGAATTTCTGTTCTCTTATTAACCCTGTCACTACTGTCTGTTCTACAAGCGCCGTTGTATCCAGATGACGGCTTTTGTTCCGGATCCGAAGTGTATACAGATTCTTCTCACAATCCCTTGTCCATTCTGTCTGAGTCATCTCCAGGCCTACCTCACACCATACTGCATCTGCCGCATCGTCTCCGGCTTGTACCTTTACATCTTTCTCATCAACCAAAGACATATATGCCGTAGTAATCACACGGGCACGAGGATCCCGATCATAATCTCCGTAAGTTGCAATCTGTTCCATCACAAGTCCCTTGACACCAGTCTCCTCTTCCAGTTCTCTTCTGGCTGTGTCATCCAGATCTTCCTTTATATTGATAAATCCTCCCGGCAATGCCCAATAACCAATACTTGGATGATTACTTCTCTTAACCAGCAGAAGTTTCAACCCTTCCAGACCTTTCTCTAATTTTCCCGAGTGCGCAAATATGACTGCATCTGTAGTACAGCTCGGTGTCTGATAACGATATGGATCGTATTCTTCCAAAAATTCTTCCAACGTTTTTCCATCCGCATTTTTCTCGCCCGTCCCCTGAAATTTTGACAAGTCACTTAAAAATGATGGCATCTCTATCTCCTCCTTTTACTTCTGATATATGAATCATGCTGCTTTTTTCGGCATCCATCTTCCCTTCCATGCATAGAGCAAAATCAATATCATACCAACCATCCAAGACAATGGATACACAACCATAACATAAGAAAATTGATGTGCAATTGACAAAGCCGCTGTAATCCAAATGACACGGAACACACATAGTGAAAACAGAATCACTAACATAGGTTCCAGCGTATGACCTGTCCCTCGGATAGTCCCGGACAATACATGGAGAATTGCCAAAGACCAGTAAAACGGACAGAAAAACTTCATAATATAAACTCCATATGTCACAACTTCCTGGTTGTCTGTAAAAACACCTATTACCTGTGGTGCAAAAATCAGCAGAAGAATTCCTGTCGCTATCGTGTAGATAATTCCCATCGCCAGAGAAACATACATTCCTCTCTTCACCCGATCATATTTTCCCGCTCCAATATTCTGACCAGTAAATGTTGTTGCCGCCGTGCTAAAGCTCATAACCGGAAGAATATTAAATCCGTCTATTTTAATGTAAGCCGCAAATCCAGCCATCGCAGCCGCACCAAAACTATTTACACTGGACTGAACAAGCACGTTTGAAAATGAAATCACGACATGCTGAATTCCTGTTGGAAGTCCAATCTTAATAATCTTAGATGGCATCCGCTCATAAAATCGGATTTCTCTCAGGCGCACACGATATATTTCCTGACTCCTCGTTAAAAACAAAAGAATAAAAATACAAGAAAGCAGCTGACTGATGTCGGTCGCCAAGGCCGCACCGACAATTCCCATTTTTAAGACCACGACCAGTAAAAGATCCAGAAATATATTGGATACAGCAGCAATCATTAAATAGATCAAGGAGCGTCTGGAATTACCTACTGCATTCAAGATTCCTGCTGACATATTATAGATAACAGAGAAAAAAATCCCCCCAAAGTATACTTGTAGATATGTCACTGCCTGTCCAAATACTTCTTCTGGCGTCCCCATCGCCTTTAACAAAAATGGAACCAAAAGAATCCCCACTACTGTCATGACAACACCTGCTGCAATCGCAATTGCAAGCGTTGTATGTACTGCTTTTCTGACACCCTCTTTATCCTGCGCACCAAAAAACTGTGCAATGACTACTCCCGCCCCCGCGGACGCTCCTACACAGAATCCAATCAGCAGATTAATGATACTTCCACTTGATCCTACCGCCGCAAGTGCTTCACTTCCAATATAATTTCCCACAATGATTGAGTCCACTGTATTGTATAACTGCTGAAATAAATTCCCTAAAATCAGCGGTATAGAATACATCAGAAGCTTCTTACATATAGATCCTTCTGTCATAATCGTTGTTTTCTTCATTTTCTGTTCCCTCTTTCCCACATACCAAAGAAAACCCTTGATATCAATC
>NZ_JBNPLX010000050.1:0-11010 GCF_050313695.1 Bariatricus sp. SGI.161 | reverse complement strand
ACTTATCAAGTCATGTTTGGATAACATGTTCACGTCTGTCAATGAGCAGGTGGGAACCATAGCCGGGCAGGTGGGACAGACACCGCAGGGGTGGAATGCAGGGATTTTTAATCTGATTCAGAATATATCCCAAACGGTGATCGTCCCCATTGCGGGACTGATCATCACCTTTGTCCTGTGCTATGAATTGATCACGATGGTAACACAAAAAAACAATTTCCATGAATTTGAGACTTATAACATTTTCCTCTGGATCTTCAAAGCGTATGTAGCCATTTATCTGGTGACAAATACGTTCAATATCACGATGGCGGTCTTTGACGTTGGCCAACATGTGGTCAATAATGCCGCCGGGGTGATATCAGGAAACACTGCGGTGGATGCAACAGAAGCAATTACACGAATTGTGGATGCCCTGGAGGATATGGAGTTAGGGGATTTGTTCCTGCTATCCATGGAAACGCTGCTGATCAGTATTACCATGCGGATTCTGTCAATCATCATAACCGTTATTTTGTACGGAAGAATGATAGAAATTTACCTTTATACTTCCATAGCACCAATTCCGTTTGCCACCATGACCAATAAGGAATGGGGCAATATCGGAAACAACTATTTAAAAGGCTTGTTCGCACTGGCATTTCAGGGATTCTTCATGATGGTCTGTGTGGGAATTTATGCAGTTTTAGTAAATGCAATGACCATATCCAGTGACCTTCATGCAGCAATGTTTTCAGTAGCGGCTTATACCGTGATTCTTGCATTTTCATTATTCAAGACCGGAAGCCTTAGCAAATCGATATTCAATGCCCACTAACGGGCAGGAAAGGAGCGCATACCATGGCGTATGTACCAGTACCAAAAGACCTTACCAAGGTCAAAACAAAAGTAGCATTAAATCTGACAAAGCGGCAGTTGATTTTCTTTTCACTTGCCGCAGTTGTGGGAATTCCGTTTTATCTGTTCATGAGAAAACCAATCGGTTACAGTATCGCTGCCATTTTGATGGTAACGGTCATGCTTCCGTTTTTCTTCATGGCGATGTATGAAAAAGACGGGCTTCCCTTTGAAAAAGTGGTGGCAAATATCATTCGACAGAAGTTTATCTGTCCGGCGGTAAGACCATATAAGACAGAAAATTTTTATCAGGAGATTTCCACCCTTGTAAAAAAGGAGGGTGTGCCGGATGGCAAAAAAGACAAAGCAGGAGGCTCAGCAGGAGCGTCTGTCCCTGGCGGAAAAAAGAAACCGTCAGGAAAGAAAAAACAAAAAAAGCAGAAAAGAAAGAGAACAGGAAAAGCGTAGGAAGAAACAGGAACGGGACCGTAGGAAACAGAAAAACATTCCTACAACTGCACAGCAGAGTATTCCGTATATTCGGATGCTGCAGGATGGTATCTGCCAGGTGACAAAGACCTTTTTCTCCAAGACAATTCAGTTTTATGACATCAATTATCAGCTTGCTTTAAATGAGGATAAGACCACGATATTTGAGAATTACTGTGATTTCTTAAATTACTTTGATTCTTCCATCAGTGTGCAGCTGTCCTTTATCAATCAGCAGGTGGATGTGGCAGAATTTGAGAAAAGCATCGATATTCCGGATCAGAACGATGACTTCAATGCCATTCGTGAAGAGTACCGTACTATGCTGAAAAATCAGCTTTCCAAAGGAAATAATGGTCTGGTAAAGACAAAATATATCACTTTTGGAATCGAAGCAGAAAGCCTGAAGGTGGCAAGACCAAGGCTTGAAAGAATCGAAACGGATATCTTAAATAACTTTAAGGTTCTGGGAGCACAGGCACATTCTTTGAATGGACTGGAAAGGCTGGAGATTCTGTATCATGTGTTCAACCAGGATCGGATCGAACCATTTAAGTTCCAGTATAAGATGCTGCCGGAAACTGGATTAAAAACTAAAGATTTTATTGCACCGACTTCCTTTAACTTTTCCAAGAATCAGACATTTTTGATGGGAAGAACGATGGGAAGTGTAAGTTACCTGCAGATTCTTGCACCAGAGCTGACAGACCGGATGCTTGCAGATTTCCTGGATGTAGATGACAGGATGAAATTGACGCAGTGTTAAGAAGAGGCGGCATTACTGCAGGAGGACGTAACCGAATCTATGAGTATTTCATGGAACATCATGATATGAAAGATGCAGCTGAGTTCCTGAAAAATGAGTATGGAACAGGTGGTTCCTCACCCGGAATACCAGGAGCAGATGCTTCCGACGCATCCCATGATGCAAAAGGATTAAAACTTGCAAAAGGGAAAATTGGCAGTCCAGAGGTAGAAGTTTTATTAAAGTGGAACAAGGTTGCAGAACGTGTTCGCCAGTTAATCCGCACAGATGATTATTTGTCACCGGAAGAAATGGAAAAGTACGAAGAACGACAGGAAGCACAAAGACTGGCAGATCTGGAAGAAGCACAGCAGATGTTAGGAGAACAGCTGGAGCAGGATACTTTGACAGCGGAAGATATAACTGATTTGCGATTAGTTGATTCAGAATATATGTCCGGTACCAGAACAAAAATCCATGATTTTGATTGCAAAGTTAAGGGAGAAGAGGATCGACTTCAATACACATTAGAATATCATGATGATGGAGAAGGTTTCACGATTCATACGGAAAAAGATGATATTTGGAATCGAATGTCAACACAAGAATTGGAACGTCTGGATGTAAAACTCGGACAAGAAGTACTTTATTATCATTATCACAACAAAACAGTAAATGCGGATACCTTAGCTGAATTACGGGAAATCAGGGAAGAAATCATGGAGGAAGAGTCTTCCTATTTTACTGCGATTTCTCAACGTGTGTGGACAGATTATGATAAAAAAGAAAAAGAACTGTCGGGAGAAGTTGAAGTATCGGAAGAAAAAGAATCATTGGAAGAGATTAACGGAATAGCAGAACCGATTCAAGCAACGAACTTCCACATCACAGATGATGAACTTGGACAGGGAACACCGAAGGAGAAATTCCGAGCCAATATTATGGCTATCCAGCTATTAAAGAAATGTGAGGATGAGAACCGTAATGCTACACCAGAGGAACAGAAAATCTTATCCCGATATGTTGGTTGGGGAGGTCTTGCAGATGCATTTGATGAGACAAAATCCGCATGGGAGACAGAATATCTGGAATTAAAGACCGTCCTTACACCGGAAGAATATGCTGCCGCCAGAGCGTCCACCTTAAATGCTCATTATACACAGCCGATTGTGATTGAAAGTATGTATCAGGTGTTGGAGAATCTGGGATTCACAAAGGGAAATATCCTGGAGCCATCTATGGGAGTTGGGAACTTCTTTGGAAAGCTTCCAGAGAATCTAAACCAGTCCAAACTCTATGGGGTGGAACTGGACAGCATCAGTGGCAGAATTGCTAAACTTCTTTATCCAGATGCCAATATCCAGATCAAAGGCTTTGAGAAGACGGATTATCCCAATGATTTCTTTGACGTGGCAATCGGAAATGTGCCATTCGGTGCATATAAGGTCAATGACCGTCAGTATGACCGCTACAATTTTATGATTCATGATTACTTTCTTGCCAAGACTATAGATCAGTTACGTCCAGGTGGTGTAGCTGCGTTGATCACAACAAAGGGAACTATGGACAAGGCATCACCGGAAGTCCGGAAATATTTGGCAGAGCGTGCAGACTTGCTGGGGGCAATCCGACTGCCGAACACAGCTTTTAAGGCAAATGCAGGAACAGAAGTCAGTGCGGATATTTTGTTTTTCCAGAAGCGTGAGAGTTTCACAAAAGAGATGCCAGACTGGGTGAATTTAGAGAGTGATGCAAATGGGATTACCATTAACAAGTATTTTGTTCAGCATCCGGGATTGATTCTTGGTGAGATGAAAGAAGTGTCCGGTCCGTATGGTATGGAAACAACCTGTGCTCCAATGGAAGGAGCTGATCTGGAATTACAGTTACAAGAAGCTGTAAAACACATCAAGGGAAGCATGGTAGCGGCAGTAGATATAGAGGCAGAACTGGATGAGATGCCAGAGAGTATTCCGGCAGATCCGAATGTTCGAAATTACAGCTATACGGTGGTAGATGATCAGGTATATTACCGTGTCAATTCTTTGATGAATCAGGTGAAAATGCCTGCAGCCACTGCAGAACGTGTAAAAGGCATGGTTGCAATCCGTGATACCGTTCGTGAACTGATCGCCATGCAGATGGAAGAATTTGTCACAGACGAAGAAATCCAGAAACAGCAGAAAAAACTGAATCAGGTGTATGATACCTACACAGCAAAGTATGGAGTTATTGGAAGTAATGCTAACAAACGTGCATTTTCTGATGACTCTTCTTATTGTCTGCTGTGTTCCCTGGAAGACTTGAATGAAGATGGAACATTGAAGCGGAAAGCGGACATGTTCACCAAACGAACCATTAAAAAGGCGGTCGCTGTGACAAGTGTGGAGACAGCCACAGAAGCACTTGCTCTGTCCCTAAATGAAAAGGCTAAAGTAGATCTCCCATATATGGCACAGTTGACCGGAAAGACCGAAGAGAAAATCACAGAAGAGCTGGTTGGAGTTATCTTCAAAAATCCACTGACAGACCAGTGGGAAAGCGGAGATGAATATCTCTCTGGAAACGTCAGGGATAAATTAAACACTGCGAGAACTTTTGCAGAGAATCATCCAGAATTCACACCGAATGTCCGTGCATTGGAGGCAGTTCAGCCGAGAGATCTGGAAGCATCGGAGATTGAAGTGCGTATTGGAGCCACCTGGATTGAACCTTCGGATTATCAGGAGTTTATGGTGGAACTGCTTCATACGCCGAGGTATCTTGCACAGAAGGAAATACAGGTAAAATTCTCTGAGGTAAATGGTGAGTGGAGGATTACAGGAAAGAATGCCGATAGTCCAAGAAATGCGTTTGCCTATGCAACGTATGGAACGGAGAGAGCAAATGCCTACCGGATTCTGGAAGATACCTTGAATCTAAAAGATGTACGAATCTATGATAAAGTCGTAAATGACAATGGGGATGAAGTGCGAGTTTTGAATAAAAAAGAAACTATGTTGGCATCACAAAAGCAGGATGCCTTGAAGGCTGCATTCCAAGATTGGATTTTCAAGGATCAACAGAGGAGAGAAAGGCTGGTAAGCGTGTATAATGAACGTTTTAATAGTATCCGCCCACGTGAATACGATGGAAGTCATCTGACTTTCCCAGGAATGAATCCGGAAATAGAACTTCGACCGCATCAGAAAAATGCAGTTGCACATCAGCTATACGGTGATAATGTGCTTCTGGCACATGTAGTAGGAGCTGGGAAGACTTACGAAATGGTAGCGGCGGCAATGGAGAGCAAACGTCTGGGATTATCTCAGAAAAACCTCTTTGTAGTTCCAAACCATTTGACGGAGCAGTGGGGAGCAGAATTCCTGCAGTTATATCCAGGGGCGAACATTCTGGTAGCAACGAAAAAGGATTTTGAACCGGCAAATCGAAAGAAGTTCTGTGCCAGAATCGCTATGGGAAATTACGATGCTGTTATTATTGGACATTCCCAGTTTGAGCGTATTCCAATCTCTGATGAGAAACAGGAAGCCATGCTTCAGAGGCAGATTGATGATCTGGAAATGGCAATCCAGAGTGCAAGGTATGAACAGGATGGTGGACGTTATACCGTCAAACAGATTGAAAAGACAAGAAAAACATTGCAGACAAGGCTGGAGAAACTGAATCAGAAAGAGAAAAAAGATCAGGTAGTTACGTTTGAAGAACTGGGAGTGGATCATTTATATGTAGATGAAGCACACAGTTATAAAAACGCATTTCTTTATACAAAAATGAGAAATGTAGCCGGAATTGCACAGAATGAAGCACAGAAGTCGGCGGATATGTTCAATAAATGTCAGTATCTGGACGAGATTACCGGAGGGAAAGGCATTACCTTTGCTACGGGCACACCGATCAGCAATAGTATGACGGAATTGTATATTATGCAACGGTATCTGCAGAACAGTAAATTGCAAAATATGGGACTTGGATTGTTTGATTCCTGGTCTTCCACATTTGGCGAGGTAGTCACCAGCATTGAGCTTGTACCGGAAGGAACAGGTTATCGTGCAAAGTCAAGATTTGCAAGATTTTATAATATTCCGGAACTGATGAATATGTTTAAGGAGATTGCAGATATCAAGACTTCCGATCAGTTAAAGCTTCCTGTGCCAGAGGCAGAATATGAAACAGTGGTGCTGAAACCAACGGAACAGCAGAAAGAAATCGTAGAAAGTCTGGGGGAACGTGCAGAAGTTGTCAGAAACGGAGGGGTAGATGCTTCGGTTGATAATATGCTGAAAATTACCAATGATGGAAGAAAATTGGCATTGGATCAGCGTTTGGTGAACGAATTATTGCCAGATAATCCAGAAAGCAAAATATCAGTCTGTGCAGAGAAAAGTTATGAGATCTGGAAAGACACGGCGGCACAGAAATCTGCACAATTGATTTTCTGTGACTTGAGTACCCCGAAAGGCGATGGCAACTTCAATGTTTATGATGACTTGAAGCAGAAATTGATGGAAAAAGGTGTACCGGAAAAAGAGATTGCTTTTATTCATGATGCAAATACAGAAGCAAAAAAGACGGAGCTGTTTGGAAAAGTGAAATCCGGGCAGGTTCGTTTTTTGATTGGCTCAACAGCAAAGATGGGTGCCGGGACCAACGTGCAGGATCGTCTGATTGCGTTGCACCATCTGGATATTGGCTGGAAACCATCTGACTTGGAACAGAGAGAAGGGCGTATTATCCGCCAGGGAAATCATAATAAAAAGGTTCATATCTTCCGATATGTAACAGAATCCACATTCGACAGCTACATGTGGCAGCTGATCGAGAATAAGCAGAAATTCATTTCTCAGATTATGACCAGTAAAGCACCTGTGCGAAGCTGTGAAGATGTGGACGAAGCGGCACTTTCCTATGCAGAGGTCAAGGCACTGGCAACCGGAAATCCGGCAGTAAAAGAGAAGATGGCATTAGATGTGGATGTGGCGAAATTAAAGCTTTTAAAAGCCAACCACATGAATAATCAGTACCGCTTGGAAGATGATATTGCAAGGAACTTTCCACAACAGATTGCAAAACTGACGGAGATCATAGACAGCTACAAGGCAGATATCGCTCATTATTCGGAGCATAAAATCACAGATACAGAACAGTTTGCTATGGAGATTGGTTGCAAAGTGTTCACAGAAAAGAAAGAGGCAGCAGCAGCACTTCTGGCGGTATGTAAAGATATAAAATCAGTAGATGCTGCGATGGATATCGGAAACTATCAGGGATTCAATATGAGGATTCAGTTTGATGGATGGAGTAAAGAATTTATACTATCCGTCAAACACGAGGCTGTCTCGAAAGTTCATCTTGGAGCAGATGCACTTGGAAATATTACCCGTATCAACAATCTGTTGGACAGTTATCCAGAGAAGCTTTCAGAAGCACAACAAAGACTGGAAACAGTGTATGAACAGCTGGCAAATGCGAAAGAAGAAGTGGGAAAGTCATTTCCAAAAGAAGAGGAGTTGAACCAGAAACTGGAGCGACTGTCAGAGCTAAATGCATTGCTCAATATGGATGAACGGGAAGATGCAGAAGCAGAGGTGTCTGAATCAGATGAGAAAGAAGAAAGACCGGCACGTGGTTCTATCCATGAAAAACTGCAGATTTATAAAGAAAAGAGTCAACGGGAAAGTGAAACTGGCAAGGAAACCAGAAAACGGGACTTCGGTTTGGAATAAGTAAACAGGAAAGATGGCATAATTTGGTAGAAGAAGGTTCTGCCGGTTATGCCATTTTTTAGAACACAGGAGGAATTTGAATGGCTAGAAATATGATAACAGGAAAAGAAACGCAGAAAATGCAGGAATATACGCAGGAACAGATAGACCGTGCAGAACACATGGAAATAGAGATTCCAGCGGATGTAAAGGAACAGATTTTTGAATATGCAAATCTGATTGGCGAGGAAGAGAAAGTAAGGACGTTGGTAAGAAATCTGACAGATGCAATCAATCAGGCAGATGAAGATAAAGTAGAGGAACTTCTGGATGATGCAAAAATGGATATTCAGGACTTACCAGATCCAACCATAGGCAAGCTGGAATTACGTGATTATGGATATACAGCAGAGGATATGGTACCGCTCAGAAAAGAAGCAGCTTTGGATTATCACAGAATGGGTTCTAAGATTTATTGCCTGGGCAGCGATGGCGGCAAGGGAGAGTATGCAAGTAAAGAAATGATACAGGCGCATGAAGGTCTGTTTGGCATGGAATTACAGATGTGGGAACGGATAAGGGATCAGAATCTGGATTATGCCGATGAAGATTTTGGAGCATTTCAGGAGCCTATGGGTGTCATTGACCAGGAAGAAGCATTGAAATTATACGATGCTGGAGCAGATATCTATCTGATCACTAATTTTTCATCACCGATGTATGTCACAGAACGCATGGAAATTGAACGAGGACCGGAGCATTATCAGATGTCCATGGCAGAACGGGAGCGTTTTCGTAACCTGGAATGGGAAATGCAGAAATATCCACAGATTCAATCTTTGAAAGAAGCAAACCTGTTGTTAGGAACAAGAAGGACATTTGGAATTTATCAGATCCGGGATGATTCACCGGGAGAAAACTATGCATTTATGAATATGAGTTTTATTGAAAGTCATGGTATGCAGATAAAAAAAGAAGATTATAAGCTGGTCTATGTTGGTGAATTATCAGGAAATATGTCACTGGATGATATTTTTGAAAAGTTCAACATTGACAGACCGGAAGACTTCCGTGGACATTCCCTGTCTGTCAGTGATATCGTAGTTCTGAATGACGGGGAAAAAGTAACCGCTCATTTTGTAGACAGTATCAGTTTTGAACAGCTGGATTCTTTCCTGAATCTGGAAGAACAGGTTCTTAGTGAACTGGCATATGAGGTAGGAGAACGTTACTTTGCTATTCAGATAACAGAAGAAGGATATGATTATTCCTTTTATGATGAAGATTTCCGCTTGATGGATGGTGGCGTTTATGAGAATGATGAAATTTCTATTGAAGAAGCGGCGGAAGAACTTTTGGAAGACGAAGACTGGACTGGAGAACGCATCCGTGGGGATTATGATCAGTTGATGGAAAAAGTAGAAGAAATGGATGAGATTGTAATGGCAGAGATTCAGAAAAGCCAGGGCGAATATAAACCACTGGCAAAGGTAGAGGAACTGGAAGAGGCAAATTACAACATGATTGATAACATCCTTAATAATATGCCACCGAAGAAAGAACCGTATCTGGAATATTTCGCCACAGAATGCGATGAGTTTCACGATATGGGGGCTTATGAAAAAAGTACCGATGTTAATCAGATAGCTGCAGTCTATGAAAAATATAGAGAGAATCCAGAAACTGCCTATCTTGGATGCTCAATGGGAATTATTTATCGTGATCCGGAAGACAGTTACTACGATGACGCTGAATTTGCAATTGTAAAAGGAAATACAGTACTTGGAAATCTGATGGACGATGTTCGATTTTATGGAGAACTTGCACTAGTAAGGGAAGGAATTGAGAAAATTCATGAAGCATTACCTGACTATAAGTACGTTCCGATGCGGGATGTTCGAGAAGCAATGTATCCAGAGAAGATGACCACAGAACAGTTAGCAGAGGCACTGGATGAGATTGCAGAAGCTTTTGATCCGTATGAGTATCGAGATAATGTGGAGACGGGAGAAAATACGGTACAGGAAGTAATGCTGGATTTGCGAAGCGGGAATATTCATTCCTATATTTCGTATCTGAAGGATATCGTAGACGAGGAATGCGATCATTCTGTGCGTGCAGGTGTATTGATGGAAAGACTGAAAGCCTATGAACCGGAACTTCCAAAAGATATGGAACCGATGGTGTATGTGAATTATTGTGAGAAAAGTGAGCTGGGGAATCCAAGATGCCAGAAGTTATCTGATTTGGATTCCAAAACCGTAGAACAGGACAAAGTCTGGTATGCTGAACGTGATCTAAACACCAACGAACCAAAAACGACAGCACAGATGTTTTTTACAGTATATTATGCTGAGAAGGGTGACAAGATGCTGCATCATTTTCAAGGTAAGATAGATATTGGCACCGGAAACGGCGGTATCATCAGTCAGTTAAAGATGCAGAATGAAATGAAATTGACAGATGAAAGCTGGATCAGTTATCAGCAAGGAAAAGGTAATGAAGAGTATCAGAAGTATATGGAAGATCTGACAGATATGCAGAATCATGTATTGCCGTATTTGCAGAGCTTTTGTAGTCTAGAAGAAAAAGGTGTGCAGGAGCGGAGAGAACAGCAGATTGCAGAAAAACAAGACGTTTTGACAGGAAGAGAAAGAGCAACCGCAGAGACGAAAGTGAAAAATACGAAGACTGCTGGGAAAGAGGCTTTGATTATGTGGACAGAAGATAAGAAGGTGGCTGCGAAAGCAAAGAAGCCTTCCATTCATGAAAGACTGGAAATCAATAAGAGGAAAATTCAAGAAAAACAGGGAAAAGATAAGCCGGAGAGAGGAGCTGATCGGGGCGTAATGTAAAGCCAACAAAAAGCATAAGGAGAGCACGAGGAATAAGGTGGAAAGAAAGTCAACGCAGAGATTGTGTATGCTCCAATGGTTGCTGAAGCATATGAGTATCAGTACAATGCGGATGCATTTGAAGCAAGAGGCGGTGCAGATATGAAGGTTGAAGCAGCGAAAGAAGTGCCAATGGTAAGGACAGATAAAGCCAGATAGTAATTTGGGCGTGGGAGTAATCCTGCGTCCTTTTTGTGTTTTAATACAGCCATTTTCCCTGACTGCTTTAGCTCCCTCCATGACATTGATATCAGTAGGATTGGGCATACCTTTTCAAATTAAATTATAGCATAAATCCGTCTGTTTCACAAGAGCTTCCAGTATTTCATAATCTGCGCAT
>NZ_JBNPLX010000049.1:0-11715 GCF_050313695.1 Bariatricus sp. SGI.161 | reverse complement strand
TTCCCGCTACTTAAACTGTGTACTGACAGTCCGAGAGACAGAATTATCTGTCTCTCATTTACTTTTATAGAAATCACATACTTACTCATAAGCAGTCTATAATCAACATGACCGGAATCTATATTGCATTCAAAGGCTTTTTTAATATCTTCCTTTGTGATAGATGGAATCTGCCGGGAATTCAGGGATATCTTACGCTCAAGTTCTTCTCGCTCTTTTTTTAATGATTTAACTTCCTCCATCAATTCAGGATATGTTACTCCATTCAAAATGGCAGCAGTTGCATTTTTTAATTTAAGGTTAATTTCATTGATTCGATTTTTCTCAGAATCACAATTCACACATTTGGTTTTTATTTCATATAAAATTTTTTCGGCAGCAGAATCAGAAAAACTGCACAGGAAAGAGTTAAGTTCTCCTATAACCCATGATTCGACACGCTCAGCGTTCAAATTAGGGGCGTTACAGGTGCGAGTGCGGTATTTTGTACCACAATAATAATAAGCCGTAGAATAGCCACGTGAGCGCACCACATGACCAACGTAATGACCGCCGCAGGAAGCACACTGGAGATATCCACTTAATAGATACACCCTCTTGGACGGTTTGGGGCTATTAATTGCAGATGAAGAGATACTTTTGTTTTTAGACAAACGAATTTGAACTTCATCAAATAATTCCTTGCTGATGATCTGAGGTATCTTATTTTCAAGTTGTACAATATTTGCATTAGGTGTTCCGCCAGCCCACTTACCCAACTTTTTCACGTTACGACGATTCCAGGTATATAGGCCGGTGTAACGGTCGTTTTTGAGAATCGAATAGATTGAAGATTTACCGAACGGTTTTCCGCGCTTTCCAAGCGCACCACGAAGCTTTTCAATAATGTCCGCATAGCTATATCCGGCTGCATACATTTCAAACATCATCTTTACATTCTCAGCTTCTTTTTCGTTGATCACATACTCCTGATCCACAACATCATAACCATACGGAGGAATTCCGCCGAGGAATTTTCCTTCCAATGCACGTTGCGTAGTCCCTTCAATAGTTTTCTGCCTGGTTTGAAGAACATGATGCTGGCCAATACCGATTCCGAGAAGTTCTACCAGAAAGTCGTTGGGGTTCATGATATCGCCTAATCTGTCCTGAGTGGAAATTACTTCAACACCCAATAAATCCATAGCCTTACGGAAAGAAAACCAATCTGAGACATCTCTGGAGCCTCTCGTGATGTCATAAATCACAACAGCATCAAACAAATGGTTCTTAGCATCTATACAGAGTTGACGGAATGCAGGGCGATCCATATTCGTTCCAGAAAGAGCGTCATCGTGATATCGGTATGCAAGATTAAGATCGTGTTCGTTACAATATTGTTCTATAACACGCATTTGGAATTCGATGCTATTCTCTGTTTGATTATCTGTAGAATAGCGGCCATAACCAGCCACCACTCTTTGGTTTGAGCATTTTCTGTTCTGATTCATATTGATTCTCCTCTCAAAAATGGGTATAAAAAAGACAGTCTGTCTCTTGCAGACCGTCACCGAAGATGATAAAATATATTTGTGTGTAATACATGTGTATCTTCGGATACATGAGCCGTTCCTGTTGGCGCAGGAGCGGTTTTTAATTGATTATATTAATAGCCAACAGCGGTAACACCATATTCGGCTTGTTCGGCGCTAAAACCTTCATATTCCAACTGTTCAATCAGACCCTGTCTGGAGAAAGAAGAATAGTCTAAATAGTCTTGCGCCTTTTTGGCTGCCTGTTCATTCCAGTCAGCTCCGCAGTTATCCACTGCATAGGTAGCGTCTTCTGTAGAAAAGCCTTCATATTCCAGCTGGCTAATTAATCCACTATACGAAAAAGCGGTAAAAGACAGATAATCCTGTGCTTTACTTAAAGCATTCTTCTGAGACATAGTAGCAGAGTTAAGAGCATCTTGTTTTGCGGCTTCTTCAGCGGCAGCAGCTTCATCAGCAGCTTTCTTCTCGGCGGTTATCTCATCGGCCTTTTCGATAAGAGCATCGATTTCTTCATCCGTAAGACCATCAAATTTACTCATTTTTTCCTTGTAAGCATTATACTCAGAAGTAATTGCCTCGAGTTCGGAGGTTTGTTCGTCGTATTTCTTTTGTAGTTTGTTATACTCATCTTTTGAAGGACTGCCAAGCGAAGAGATGATAATGAGTACGATGATTATACCTGCAACAATCTTAACGCCTTTACGCTTGTACCATTTTGGTTTTTGGGTTGTTTGCGGAGGTGCTTCCAAAGTAGATGACTGATCAGGTGAAGTGTTCTGGCCATACATATACTTCGTTTCATTTGTTTCTTCATTGATTTGGTTGTTTGTTTCTTCCATAATCTTTTTCCTCTTTCCACTTAGATTTTCCACACCTTACATTGAGAAACCTATATAAATGCAGCCGGTAATAATTTCCAGTAGCAGATATATCAAAAATATAATAAAATAAGTGTATGAAAATACTACTTGGCGAAATCATGTATCAAAAGAACTTAACAATACGCCAAGTCTCTCGCCTTACCGGACTACCTAAGTCCGCGATATCAGACATCGTATCTGGTCGAACAAGCCCCCGAATGGAGACTATGGAACGACTGGCAGCAGGACTCAAAATCCATATTGCTGACCTGTACGAATCCGATTACAAATAAGTGTCCGAGTTCTCGGACAAATTTCAAAATCCCATAAGATAATAAAATAACAAGTGTATATATTATAGAGGGATATGTTATCCACACATTATCCACATACTTACCAACAAAATAATCGAACAAATGTTTGCGCACACCTTGAAATGACAAACGCATGAGTGATAATATAGTTACAAGGGGAGCAAACAAATGTTTGCAACGGAGGTCGTGCTTATGGATACAGAAGAAAAAAGAAAATACCTACATGAAGCAATCAATAAAATGGATAAAAAACAAATTGAAAAACTATATCAATTGATAAGAGGTATTTTCGGGAAGGCAATTTAGTCTTCCTTTTTTATTTCTTCGTATTCATTCATAATAGAATCCCAAGTTTCATCAGGAACACTGTAAAGCAGTTCTAATAACATAGATAGAGCTGCTTTTTTTGATGGAGCAGAATTCTCCATTATATATCCAAAACGATTATAGGCGCGTTCGTATGGTGAAGATTTTACAAACATTGGATCAATACCATCACGAAGCCATTCTTCATTAACATTAAATTCTCTACAAATAGAAAAAATAACTGCTTCAGAAGGAGTGCGTAGTCCCATTTCATAATTGCCAATCGTATTACCCTTAACACCAACCTTGGCACCAAATTCTGCTTGAGTGAGCTTCAACTCTTTTCTTAATAATTTAATCCTATCCTTCATTATTTCACCGCCTTTCAGATAATTGAATTATATAACTAAAATCCCACATAGTCAAGAATCATTTTTAAAATAAACTTGACAAAACCCACAATGAAGAGTACAATAACCACATAGTCAAGGTAAAGCGAGGTGAAAACATGGCAGAGCAGAACATTTTAATAAGTGAAGCAACAGAAGAAAAGCGCTTAAAAGATTTTAAGAAGATTGCAGAGAACTGGGACAGAATTCCTGAGTATGAAAGAGGAAGACTGGACGGAACAATTACAACTTTAGCGACAGTATATTTAGGAAAAGTAAAGGGAGTGAGGTGAAAGGAATGGAATATAGAGAATACGAAAAGGTTCGAGATGAAGCGGAAAAATATGCAAAAAAGATTTTAAAGGAAACGCCTAAAAATTTTACATTGCTTCATCTCGAATACTTAAAAAACGTTGTGCCCGAACAAATAGACAATACGCTTTTTGAAATAAAGAGTAAAACTACTCTAGATCTGTTGCCCCCTCTTTGATAGACGGGCGAATTGCTTTCAGTGCTGCACGATATTGGCAACCAAAATTAAAATAATCAGATTCAGATGAAAGTGGAAGATTTTTTCTCTGATAAATTAAAAGAGTTGCCTGAAGCGCGAGATCATGAGCACGTTGCTCAATACTAATATCACTATACATTTTAAAACTCCTTTCTCATATACTCGGCTCTGGCGGGAGCCTGTACATAAAGTATAGGAGTGAAAAAACAAATTAGCAATAGGAAAACGAGGTGAATTAAAAAGTGAAAATAAATAACATGGAACTTATTGTCGAACATTCGGACGAAAAGAAAATAACTATCGACGACATCATAGAGTGCGTATTCGGAGGAAGCGTAAGAACCGTTGCAGAAAGTTTCGTAAGGAATGAGAGAAATAAGGAAGCGAGCTAAAAATGTTAAGAAAGAGAATGAAGAGAAAAAGGATTAAGGAAGCCGTAGGGAATGCAGTCACATTTACAATAACGGCAGTCGGGATATTACTGATCTGGAGCGCCGTACAGGCGATAGAAGACGGATGGAGAATTACATATGGATTACTGCAGATGCTTCTGGGAGCTACAGTACTAGGGATATTAGCATTAACCATTCGGTTAATAAGAAGAAAACATAACGAGGGGATATGGGAATGAAGCAAAAAGTAAAAAGACTGGCAGTCGAAATAGTGGAAGGATTCCTGATCGGATTCGCATCCGGGGCAGGATTATACCTGGCAGTTACGATCTGCTCAAAAATATTTTAGGAGGTGAGGAAGATGGCAGAGAATAAGCAGGAAATTTTAGATTTATTGTTACCAGCACTTCGGAAGACACGGAATTTATACGATCTGAAAAAACTGGAATACAACGAAAGCCGGGAACTGGTCTATGCAACATTTGAGAGCGGATATCAGAAAGTGGCAGATGTCACAGCAGACTCTGGGACAAGCATGATTCGGGATGTTATTCGGCAGATTACATAGGAGGAGATTGTATGGAACCACCATTCTACATCATCCGCTGGTCCGGTTCCTTCCGTCAGGAAGATGGAATCGTAAGCAACATGCTCTGCCGATTGGGTACGAAGAAAGAGGTAGAGAGATATGCCGAAGAGATGGCAGAAAAAAATAATGTGACCGTGGAGGCAATTGTATGAGCGTAAAAAGAAAAAAGCTGACGCTTGTAGACGTCAGCAAGTCCATAAGTACTATGGAAAACACCCTATAACCATAGTACCATCAAAGACTGAAAAAGTCAAGAAATAAGGGGCGAAATGCCCCATTTTGACTCGATAAGTTTATTATCTTAAGAACTTATAGGAGGAACAGCATGCCCTATGTAAAAAGTGTATGTAGGGCGGGTAAGACAAAAGAGATAGGGAAGTATTACACGAGACGGTATCATCCAAAACAGGAGAAACGAAAACCAAAATCAAAAAAGACATCAGAAAAGCAAAGAGACATTAATGACAGACAATTGGTAAGGAAGCTGACTCGGATACTAAATGATAATTTTGATGGTACAAGCTGGTACATTACATTTTCGTACAAAAAAGAAGACAGACCGGATATAGAAAGACTACTGTGTCATGTAAGAGAACTGCTAAAAAAGATGAGGAAAATATACAAGGACCATGGAAGGGAATTGAAGTATGTAGAAGTGGAGGAAGTAGGAGAACGTGGAGCAGTACATATACACATGGTGATTAATGACATAGATATCAGAGAGATAAAAAAATTATGGAAATATGGATATGTCACAGCAAAGCCACTGGATGATTCGGGGCAATACCGGAAGCTGGCAGAGTATTTTATAAAATACCATCAAAAAACGCGGGGAACCGCAGAACAGATTCGGAAGAAAGCATATAGCTGTAGCCGAAATCTTACCCGTCCAAAACCGAAAAAGAAAATCATCAACAGCAACCAATTCCGGAAGGAAATAAAAGTACCAGAAGGATGGTACCTGGATAAAGAGAGTGTAAGGCAAGGAGTTACAGATGAGGGATATGAATATCTATTCTATACGCTCATCCAAATACACAGGAGGATTTAAAATGTGCGAAGCAGCAAAAAGATGTTTAAAGGAATTGAGAAAGGAACGGGAGAAATGGGTATCCCGCTTCCCGGAACAGAAAGAGGAAGAGATTAATGATGAATTAATGATCATCATGGCATTGAATATCGCAACGATGCATTATCGTGAAATGAATGAAAGAAGAGAAAAGCAATGTACAGAGTAGATATCTACATAGAGACAGACAGCGCAAACACTAGGAAATCCAAGAGAAGTTACGGATATATCTTGGAATGTCTGCGAAACGGAGAGCCAAAAACAGTGGAGGGATTCGGAGAGACGGAAAGTACCTACCACGAGACCAACCTGATCGCCATCAATGAAGCGATGGGAAGGCTAAACCAGTCATGCGAGGTCCATATCCATACCGGGGACAAGTTCATACTCAACATGATGGAACACAATCTGGATCGATGGGCGGCGAATGATTTCAAGACCAGCAAAGAAAGACCGGTAGAATCCGAGGATCAATGGAGAGAATTCTGGAAGAAAAGCCGCGGCCAGCTGATCAGAACAGAATATGGAAAGCACAGCTATTCTGACTGGCTTCAAAAGGAACTGGAAAGGAGAAAGCCATGCGCATAAAAAATATAAATACAAAAGAGTGGTACGATATTCCAGGGCACAACCAATACCAAATAAATTACTTCGCCGAAGTAAGAAAGAAATTAAAAAATGGAAAATCCAAGAAAATGCATCCGTACGTCAAAAAAAGCAAAGGGAAACAATGCATAAAAATAGACGGAAAAGAAGAATATGTTTTTACATTGATGAGAATTACATTCATCGGAACACTACCGAAGGGAATGGTAGCGTATCACAGGAACGGGATAAAGACCGATGACGAATTAAGTAACATTGGAGTTATAACGCGAAGCGAACTGTCGAAAATGACAAGTCGGAAGAATGGGAGATCATTCATTGTTGCGAAACTATCGGGAGATGGAGAGATTGTTGAGTTTTATAAATCGGCAAGGGAAGCTGGAAGAAAAAATCACATGAGTTACCAGACTGTATTGAATTATGTAAACGGAGAAACAAAGAAAATATTCGCACCGGACGGATACGCATACTGCAGGGATAAGGAAATGGAAATTCAGAAAACGATACGAAGGATAGAACTGGAAAGAAAAAAAGAATGTGGCATTTGTTTCATACAAGCGCCAAGCGTAATGTTTGAGTTTTAGGAGGGATAGAGATGCAAAATATGCAAGGAATACGGGCGATTGACAGTCTGGATGAAGCGACATCTATTATCAAAAATGAGATGGAGAGCATGTTCGATGGATTTATAGCCATCGGATTCTATTTAAAAAAGATCAGAGATGACCGGCTGTATTTACAGAAAGGATATAGCAGCATTTTCGATTATTCCGACCAGGCATTCAAATTAACCCGTTTTCAGACTACAAGATTCATGGAAGTTAATGATGTATACAGTATCGGAGGATATAGCCCAGAAATTGATGACAAATGGAAAGGGTATGGCAGCAGTAAGCTAGTAGAGATGATGGCATTGCCGGAAGAAATACGGGAAATGGTGCCGCAGCAGGCAACAGTAAGGGAAATTAGAGATGCGAAAAAGGTTGTCAGGGAGACAAAAGATAAGTATAGTCCACAAATGAATCTGTGCGACGCCGCGCAGGAACCAGACGAAAACTGGATGAAACTGCTGGCTAAGATGCTGGGAAAAGACCGGAGTATCTTCATGACAATGATAGAGTGGGAACGCAGCGATATTGGAAACGATAGGACAGGAATCGAAAAAGAGGTGCAAACTCTAGTAAATCCTAGTGGATTCCAGGTGTTGCGATTTGAAACGGCAAATATTTGGATGACGGAGAATTGCATTCGGGTAAATCCATATAAAGTAAACGGAGAAGTACCGAATTCAGTCGAGTATACCTATATAGATTTGGCAATGGCGTTTGAAGAAATCTATTATCCGAATTATCCAGATATTTCAGAAGCAGCGCAAAAGATATACGAGAGGGTATATGGAGAGGCGCTATGGCAGGCAGAAGAGAATGATATGTGCGATGTCGCACAGGATGAAGCAATCGAAGAAAAACATGGTACGGCAATTGATGAGCTTAACCTTAGTGTTAGAACCTATAATGTACTGAAAAGAGCTGGAGTGGAGACAATCGAAGAGCTACAGAGCATGTCAGACGTTGATTTGGCAATGATTCGAAATTTCTCGCGGAGATGCATGGATGAAGTACATAGTAAACTTGAAGAATATGCGAGAAACAACGCTGAAAAGACCGCGTGCGACGTCGCGCATGAATCCGAAGAACAGATCCCTGGTCAAATGAATGTGGAGGATTATCCAGAGATTCTGCCAGAACAATCGGATAACGATATTAACAACGATGAAGACAATGTTGTTGATGCGGAGTACCGGGAAGTAATCGAAGAAAATACGGTAGACACTGACGAACCGGAAAAGATTAAACCAGCACAGCCTGATCTTCCTGTATTGAAAAATAATGATCAGCGAAAAGAGTGGTTGAAAGATTATAAATCATGGGGGCTGTGGTACCGGGATGAAAACATAGATGTGAACTATTACAAATATGATTTCTCGGATGGCAGCAGGCTGATAGTCGACGAATATCCGCAAAGAAGGATGTATTGGAATTATAAAGAGTTTACAGATGAGCACTATTATCATCTGCTTGAGAAGAACAGAAAATATTACGGCAGTGATAAAACATTTGAGCATCAATATGTACATAGCACAGAAAGTGAAACATACCTGGTAGAGTTTTTAAAGAATCTGCAGAAAAAAGAGACGAAGAAGCATGTATGATCTGATGTTCCCAAAGACTGGATGGAAGAAAAAAAGAAAGAAGCACGCAGCGAGTATCATGCACTGTAAGGATGGGACATGCTATCTATGCATGAAGTTAGAGCAAAATTACAGCAAACACTTGGAAATCCAAGAACATCACGTATATCCGGGAAACCCGAACAGGCAGATATCAGAAGAAAACGGTTTTAAAGTATATCTGTGCAGGAGACATCACACGGATGGACCAGAGGCAGTGCATAACAATCAAGAGAACATGCGACTGATCAAGGAAGACTGCCAGAGAGTATATGAGGAAACACATACCAGGGAAGAGTTCATGAAGCTGATAAAAAGAAATTATCTATAGCACCTTCGGTGTTGTATCACGTAACCCGTTCATATAGATTCGCCTCCGGCCAGAAACCGGAGGGGAAAGGAGAGGAAAGATGGCAGCAGTCAATATCATAGAACGATTGTGGCATTGGATGTTCCAATCAAGGAGAAAAGGATGCAGAAGCAGTTGCCTAAATTGTGAATACTGGGAAATATGCAGGAGAGATGGTGAGTAAGATGAGCAGAGCACAGAATAGAAGGGAAGAAAAAGAAAAGGAACAGAAGAAAAAGACATTCATAATGACAGCAGAGGAATTGTACAAGATACGGAATCAGGAATACCTGAAGGCGAAAAGACAGCTGGAAGCACAGAATAAGCAGACCGCAGAAACCATTCTTATGATGATGCTGATTATACCAGCAAATGTACTAATTGCAGATTACTGGCAGAAAAGCGCGAAAAAGAGGATGCCTGAATTCATGAAATCATGCATGGATCTATACCAGGCATGGCAGCAGGGAGTGGTAGACATCGAGCAAATGCAGAAACTGACAGAAGAATACGCGGGAATTGATCTGTCGGAAACAATCAGTACAAAAGTTATGAAAGAACTAAATTAGGCGGAGGTAAAAAAGCAATGGAGAAAGCAATTAAAAATAAAAGAATACCGGTGGCAATGCTTGTAGATAACGGAATGGGACCGCAAATCGTTACAGGGCATGCAATCGTTACAAATGATGAGAATGGGAAGACTTTGAGTCTGCGCCACGGCAGCAGACAGATGACAATCGCTTTTGAGAAAATTGAAAAGTATCTAAATTAGGCTTTAGTGAAAGAAGGTAACAAATTGAACAAAGTTTTAAAGTATCCGGGAAGCAAATGGAGAATAGCGGATAAGCTGGTAGATCTAATACCTCCACACCATACATATTTAGAACCATATTTTGGGAGCGGAGCAGTGTTTTTCAGAAAACAACCATCCGATATAGAATCCATAAATGATTTAGATCACAATGTCGTGAATCTATTCCGATGCATTCAGGAAGATTCTGAGAGATTGGCCAGAATTGTAATGTTAACACCTTATGCAAGAGAGTTGTATGATCAGCAGTTTGATTCGCATGAAGAGCCACTAGACAAGTATGAAAAAGCAAGAAATTTTCTGATCCGGTGCTGGCATGGACACGGATATCGCACGAATGGATATAAAGTGGGTTGGAAGAATGATGTCCAGGGACGCGAGAAGATGTATGCATTGTGGGATTGGTACCGTCTTCCGCAGTGGATTATGGAGATAGCTGAAAGACTTCGGAAAGTACAGATAGAAAATCTACCAGCATTGGATCTGATCAAGAGATTTGATTATGAAAGCGTGTTCATGTACATAGATCCACCGTATCTTATGGGGACCAGGTCGGGAAAACAGTATGCGCATGAAATGACGGATTCAGATCATGAAGAGTTACTGCAGACGCTTTTGAAAAGCAGAGCAATGATAATGATTTCTGGATATGATTCAGAGATGTACAATGATATGCTTTCGGGATGGCAGAGAAAAGAGTTTATATCACATACTCAAAAATCTGTGAAAAGAACGGAAATTATATGGATGAACTATGAAATAGGTCAGATGGAATTAAAACTAAACTGAAATTTAGGAGAGGATGAGTTATGGCGATATTGAATTATACAACCACGGTCGACTCACATAAGACTGTGGCAGAGATAGAAAATATCCTGATCAAACACAAGGCTAAGTCAATCATGAAGAACTATAATGGCGAATGCATAGAAAGTCTGAGTTTCCTGGTAGATGTCGGATATAATCAGATACCGATTAAGATGCCGGCCAAGGTTGATGAGTGTCTGAAAGTGCTGCATCTGGAGAAGAAAAAGAATTCAAAGGTCAAAGCAACAAGAGAACAAGCAGAGCGTGTGGCATGGCGTATTCTGAAAGACTGGGTGGAAGCTCAGATGGCATTACTGGATATTAACATGGTAAAGCTTGAAGAAGTATTTATGCCGTACATAGTTGATAAGACCGGGAAAACATTATTTGAAAAGCTTGAAGAAAAACAGTTCCTTTTGGAAGCTGAAAAATAGGAGGGTAACGAAATGCTTGGTTATATTAGTGGAATAACAGATGTTAATGATATTAATTATTGTCCTAAATGTGGAGCAGAAATTAAAGAATTCTATGGTGATGGAACGGCAAAATGTGAAGAGTGTGGTTATCATTTTGGTGTTGTGGAATGCGAAGAATAGGATTCTGAAATTTAGGAGGGAAAGATGGAAAGGGTAATAATTGCCATTGCATACATAGCAATCGGATGTTTTATTAACGGTTGGATAAACGAACCGTGGCAGAAGCCATCGATACTTTTAGTGATTGCGTGGCCAGTGCTTATATTTTCATGGATTTTGATTGGATTCATGTGGGTTATGTATTCTATGGGTGAAAAAATAAGTAAGAAAATGTGGAAATCGGAGCAAGATGATTGAAATTTAGGAGGATAACGAAATATGAAAAACTTTGGATTTGTAAGTAAAAAGAAAGTGGCAAGAGAAATTGCAAAAATATATAACGATCATGAGAACACACCGTGTTCAAAGGAG
>NZ_JBNPLX010000048.1:0-12118 GCF_050313695.1 Bariatricus sp. SGI.161 | reverse complement strand
TCGCCGTACACTCTCAATTACCAACTCACTCATCTAAATTCCCACTTAAGAAATCTATAATAAATATTTTAGGATTCATCCACATCCCAGACACATTTCTCAGATAGAATAAAAGAGAATTGAAATTGTAAAAAGAAGGCATATTTTAGGATAAGTACCAATATAATAATAAGGCGTGAGTATGAATAACAGAATGGAGGTATTACGATGCGACAAAAAAGAGAAGAAAACTACCCAGAGGTAATATCGATGGAGGAATACCTTACGAAAAGAAAAAAAGTCAGAGAAAATGAGCAGAACAAAAGATGGGGAGGAATTGCAAAAGAGGATCATGCAATGGTTCTGGCAGAATTATATGTATAAGAATAAAAGCTGAGACAGGTCGAATTGGAGGACCTGTCTCTTCTTAATTTTGGTCGTGGCCGGAGGCTGCAGATTCATCTGTTTGTTCAGCGTCTTCGATATCTGCCGAACTGTCTTTTGTAAGTTTATAGACAAGCGTGTAAGCATAGAGAAGCACTGGGAATATGATAGTGCAGGCAATAGACGCTTTTAACAGACCTTTGGAGGCAGAATGGTCAATCAGCGCGAACAAGAGCGTACTGGCATACATGCCAAAAAGTAGAATTGCACCAATAGCGGCCAGAATGCGTTTTACTTTTTTCATAAGAATCATCCTTTACATCTTTTCAAGACTTTAGTATATTATATAAAGAGCAAGAGAAAATTGCAAATGAATACAAAGGAGTATAGAAAATATGAGTCGTACATTATTAGAACAATGGCAAGATATTGCTTATAATGAAAAAGCTGACAGAGGACAGCTTCAGAAATTCTGGGGAACTTATTTTCAAATTGAAAAAGAAATCTATGAACAGCTTCTGTCGAATCCAGATGAAGAAGTAAAGGGAACAGTCAAGGAATTAGCTGAAAAGTATGGTCAGGAAGTATTGACTATGGTTGGTTTCCTGGATGGAATCAATGAAAGCCTAAAAGAAGCGAATCCAATCGAGACAATGGATGAGGATACAGTAGTAAGTCTGGCATTTGACAAAGAAAAATTATATAAAAACATGGTAGCTGCAAAGGCTGATTGGCTGTATGAACTTCCACAGTGGAAAGATATTTATTCCGAGGAAGAGTTAAAGAAGCTTTATAAAGAACAGAAAGAATCAGGTACGATTCGCAAAGAGAAGAAGATTGGACGTAATGATCCGTGTCCATGTGGTTCTGGTAAAAAGTATAAGAAGTGTTGTGGTAAATAATGTTTTTAGTTTTGGGAATATTATGTCTGACGTACTATATACTTTTGTGTATTGTATTAAGAAAATGGGATTCAACATTTTCAAGATTCTGGTTGGTGACAGGGATTCTGATGATCTTATGCTGGCGTCTGGCAAGCAGTTTTGAAGTGTTGGAGATGGTCTGGGAGATCCTGGCATGTTTCATGCTCCTGTTTATTGTTACAGAAGGAATCATTGTAACAGGCATGTTCCCAAGGACACGAAAAGAAGTTTCTTGTCTGATTGTCCTGGGTGCACAGGTAAAAGGGAGAAGTATTACGGATTCTCTGAAACGCAGGCTTGATAAGGCACAAGAATATCTGGAAAGATATCCAGATACCAGAGTGATTGTCTCCGGCGGAAAAGGAAAAGGAGAAGAAGTGTCAGAAGCGGAAGCTATGGCGGGATACTTAATCTCTTGTGGAATCGGGCAAAATCGAATCATTCTGGAAGATCAGTCGAGGACAACAAAAGAGAATTTAAAGTTATCTTCTCAGTACATAGAATGTATGGAAGATGAGATAGGAATTGTCTCGAATAATTTTCATATGTATCGCGCCTTACGTTATGCGAGAAAGCTCGGCTATCAACACCCATGTCCGATAGCTGCAAGCTGTCACCCAGTGTTGCTTCTAAATTATATGACCCGGGAATTTTTCGCCGTGTGGAAGATGTGGATATTATCTTGACAAAGAAAATGACCGTGTTATAATGTTTTCATATATGGAAAATACGTTGATGAGACGAGTAAGCTGGGAAATAAATAGCAGAGAGAGAAGTCATTGGCTGAAAGCTTCTTATTTAGGAACCTTCTGAAAACTACCTCTGAGTGACTGAAAAACAGTCCGGTGATTCCGTTATCATCAGTAATAAAGTGGTCTTGGTATTTGATGCCAGGGCAAGCAGGGTGGAACCGCGAGAAGAGAATGACTCGTCCCTTACAGCTGATGCTGTAAGGGATTTTTTATTCTATAAGAAACTTTGAGTAAAGGGTAATCAATATGAAAAGCATTTACGATTGTTATGAATTGAATAATGGGGTCAAGATTCCCTGTGTTGGATTTGGCACATATAAATCATCTGACGGATGTGGCGCAAAGGGTATTCGCTTAGCGATAGAATCTGGTTACCGATATTTTGACACGGCTTCATTTTACCAGAATGAGGAATATCTTGCAGAGGCAATCCGGGAGACAGGAGTGAAAAGAGAAGAGCTTTTTCTGGCGTCTAAGTTATGGAAAGCTGATATGGGATATCACAATGTGAAAAAAGCTTTTCAATCTTCGCTTGAAAAGCTGCAGACAGATTATCTGGATTTGTATCTGATTCACTGGCCATTGCCAGAGGCAGGATATCAAGACTGGAAGCAGTTGGATATTGAGACCTGGCAGGCAATGGAGGAATTATACCGGGAAGGAAGAATTAAGGCGATTGGTGTCAGCAATTTTCTGCCGCATCATCTGGAAAATCTTCTTCAGAATACGCAGATTCGTCCGGCTGTTGATCAGATTGAATTTCATCCGGGACATACACAGGAGATGACATTAGATTATTGTCAGAAAAAAGGAATTCTTGTGCAGGCATGGAGTCCTTTGGGAAGAAGAAGAGTGTTGGAGCATCCATTGCTTGTTGAACTTGCAGAAAAGTATGGAGTTTCTTCGGCACAGATTTGTATTCGTTATGCGATTCAGAGAAATGTGATACCACTTCCTAAGGCTTCATCATATGAACGTATGAAACAGAATCAGGATGTTTTTGATTTTATAATTACTTCAGAGGATATGTATCGAATCGGAACAATGCAGCCGACTGGGTGGTCCGGAGAACATCCAGATTGCGAAAGAATTTATTTTAAATAAAATAGAAGGTGTAAGAATGGATGAATGGAAACCTTATCAACATAAGGTGCAATATTATGAAACTGATCAGATGGGAATTGTGCATCATTCCAATTATATTCGCTGGTTCGAGGAAGCACGGACAGACTATATGGAGCAGATGGGCATGGGATATGATCAGATGGAAGAGAAAGGGATCATAAGTCCGGTCTTATCGGTGGAGGCTGAGTATCTTAGAATGGTTCATTTTGGCGATACCGTTACAATAGAGACTTTTGTTAAGGAATATAATGGAGTCAAGTTGACGGTGGGATATGAAGTGATTTCTTCCAAGACACAGATGGTGTGCTGCCGGGGATTCACAAGACATTGCTTCCTGAATCGAGAAGGAAAACCACTGTCTTTAAAACGGACATGTCTGGATTTCCATAATATGTTTGCAAAAGGTTTAGAAGACCATAAAAATAAATAGCTTGCAATACTAAGAAAAGAGAGGGTAAAAACATGAAAATCACATTAAAAGACGGTTCTTCAAAAGAATATGCCGCAAGCATGTCAGTGTTGGACATTGCAAAAGATATCAGTGAAGGATTGGCAAGAGCAGCAACTTGCGCAAAGGTCAATGGAGATATCGTAGATCTGAGAACAGAGATTTCTGAAGACTGTGAATTGGAACTTTTAACATTTGATTCAGAGGATGGAAAAGGGGCATTCTGGCATACTACATCCCATATTATGGCACAGGCAATCAAACGTCTCTATCCTGAGACAAAACTCGCCATTGGTCCATCTATTGACAATGGATTCTATTATGATTTGGACAGAGAAACTCCATTTGTGGCAGAAGATCTGGAAAAGATTGAAGCTGAGATGAAGAAGATTGTGAAAGAAGCTCTGCCAATCGAAAGATTTACAAAATCCAGAGAAGAAGCAATCGCATATTTTAAAGAAAAAGATGAACCATATAAAGTGGAATTGGTTGAAGATCTTCCAGAAGGAGAGGAAATCAGTTTCTATCAGCAGGGAGAGTTCGTAGATCTCTGTGCAGGACCTCATTTGATGTCAACAAAGAATGTGAAGGCATTTAAGCTGACAAGTCTGGCTGGCGCTTACTGGAGAGGAAATGAAAAGAATAAGATGCTGACCAGAATTTATGGTATATCTTATCCAAAGAAAGCAGATTTGGATGATTATCTGCACATGATGGAAGAAGCAAAGAAGCGTGATCACAGAAAATTAGGAAGAGAACTTGGAATATTCATGATGTGTGATGAGGGACCGGGATTCCCATTCTTCTTGCCAAAAGGAATGGTTCTTAAGAATACATTGTTGGATTACTGGAGAGATCTTCATAAGAAGAATGGTTATGTTGAGATCTCTACTCCGATTATATTAAGCAGACATCTCTGGGAGAATTCAGGACACTGGGATCATTACAAGGATAATATGTATACGACTGTAATCGATGAGGAAGATTATGCAGTGAAGCCGATGAACTGTCCTGGAGGAATGCTGGTCTACAAATCAGAACCTCGTTCTTATAAGGATCTTCCGCTTCGTGTAGGAGAACTTGGTCTGGTACACAGACATGAAAAATCTGGAGCGCTTCATGGATTATTCCGTGTACGCTGCTTTACACAGGATGATGCACATATCTTTATGACTCCGGATCAGATCCGTGATGAGATTAAGGGTGTTGCAGGATTGATTGATGAAGTTTACAGCCTTTTTGGATTTAAATATCACGTAGAGCTTTCTACTCGTCCAGAAGACAGCATGGGAAGTGATGAAGATTGGGAAATGGCTACAGAAGGTCTGAAAGGTGCATTAGATGATCTTGGACTTGATTATGTTGTAAATGAAGGCGATGGAGCTTTCTATGGACCGAAGATTGATTTCCACCTGGAAGATTCCATTGGAAGAACCTGGCAGTGTGGTACAATTCAGCTTGATATGCAGATGCCACAGCGTTTTGATCTGGAATATACAGGCGCAGATGGAGAGAAGCATCGTCCGGTTATGATTCACCGTGTTGCATTTGGTTCTATCGAGCGTTTTATCGGTATTCTGATTGAGCATTTTGCAGGAGCATTCCCAACATGGCTTGCACCGGTACAGGTAAAAGTACTTCCAATTTCAGAGAAACATCTGGAATATGGACAGAAGGTGCTGGCTGAACTGGAAGCAGCAGGAATCCGTGCTGAGATCGATGAAAGAGCCGAAAAGATCGGTTATAAGATTCGTGAGGCACAGATGAATAAGATTCCTTATATGCTGGTTGTGGGCGCAAAGGAAGAAGAACAGAATCTGGTATCTGTAAGAAGCCGTTTTGCTGGTGATGAAGGTCAGAAAGAGATTGGAGCATTTATCAAAGATATCAAAGAGGAAATTGATTCCAAGACACAGCGTGAAGTTGTAAAAGAGGACTAAACAGACGGTTAAAGCTTAGAAAACAGGGCATAATATACCATGATATTTTATAATATTTAGGAGGTAAGATTATGCCAGAATTAAAATGTACAGTACAGACATGTACTCATAACAAGAATTTCTATTGTGATTTGGACAGCATTGTGGTGGGAGGAAATTCTGCGAAGCGTTCAGAAGAGACTTGTTGTGATAGTTTTGAAGAACGTAAGGGAGATTCTTACAGCAATGTAACAGGAGAAGCTTCTTCGAAAAGTGATATTGATTGTAAGGCAACTGAATGTATGTATAATGACGAATGTAAATGTCATGCCGGAAAGATCAGTGTAGAAGGAAGCGATGCTTGTCAGTGCGAACAGACAGAATGTGCCACTTTCAAGTGTGGATGTTAAAAGGGAAAGGGAAGCGTTGAGCTTCCCTTTTTTAGTTGACGAGGATTTGCGCAAAGGGTATAA
Organism: Bariatricus sp. SGI.161; assembly: GCF_050313695.1. NCBI lineage: Bacteria > Bacillati > Bacillota > Clostridia > Lachnospirales > Lachnospiraceae > Bariatricus > Bariatricus sp. SGI.161. Next base: position 6,115 of record NZ_JBNPLX010000048.1, on the reverse strand, counting down.
TTATTTTATCTGCGTAGGGAAGAGGATGATAGAATGAACATGGAAGAAGAGCCAAAAAAAGAGGAACAGGAAAAGTCGAAAAGTTCAAGTGGACAGGCTTATTATTCCAGCAGACCAAAGATTGGAGGAAGAGGACCTTCCAAGCTGCGCCAGCAGTTTAGCAGGGGAATGTCATATTTTCTTGTGATTGCGGCCAGCCTTATATTTTATTTTGTATTATTAAGACTAACGAATCTTTCGGATGGTTTTCTGACTGTTTTCGGAGTTTTGAAGCCGGTGGTATATGGCTGCGTGATTGCATATCTGTTGAATCCAATTGTTAGAAAAATTGATAAATACCTTGTGCCTGCTTTGGAAAGATACATAAAGAAACGTGAAAAAGCAGAGAAGATTTCGCGTGGTGTTGGTATTTTTGTGTCGCTGGTCTTGATGGTTGTGCTAATTGTGACATTGTGTAATCTGTTGTTGCCGGAGTTATATTCAAGTATTCGGAATTTGATTTTTACATTGCCAAGACAGTTGACCGAATTGGTAAATGAACTTAGTGACGTGAAATTTAACGATTCTACTACATCAAAATTAGTCAAGACAGGGATACAAGAAGGAACTGATATGTTTCTAAACTGGTTGAAGACCGACTTTTTAGATAAGGTGAATGCATTCATGTCGAATTTGACCGTAGGAATGATTAATTTTCTAAGTGAATTGTTTGATGCATTGATCGGAGTAATTATATCTATCTACCTGCTATTTAGCAAAGAACTATTTGCACGTCAGACAAAAAAGTGTGTCTATGCTGTTTTTTCTCCAAGACATGCGAACATGATACTTCATCTGACTACAAAAGGTAATGAGATATTTGGTGGATTTATTATCGGGAAACTTATTGATTCGGCGATTATTGGAGTATTATGTTTTATAGTTCTTAGCATATTGAAGATGCCTTATGTGGTTCTGGTCAGTGTAATTGTCGGAGTTACCAATGTGATTCCATTTTTTGGACCATATATTGGTGCGATTCCAAGTGCAATCTTAATTCTGCTGGTGGATCCAGTCAAGGGAATTTATTTTATTATTTTTATTTTGTTGTTGCAGCAGTTTGATGGGAATATCCTGGGACCGAAGATATTGGGTAATTCTACAGGATTATCGGCTTTTTGGGTTATCGTGGCAATTCTCCTTGGGGGTGGATTGTTCGGATTCGTAGGAATGATTATGGGTGTTCCTACATTTGCAGTTATCTATTACATTGCGGAGATGATTATTAATTATCGACTGGAGCGGAAGAAATTGCCAGAAGAATCTAAGTATTATGATACTATGAGCTACGTTGATGACGAAGGGAATTACTGCCATTCAGAAGAGCAGAGAATGGTGATAAATGAAGAAAAGAAAGAAAAAGGGGAATAAGTACTATGCCAATTAGAGTTCAAAATGATCTTCCGGTAAAAGAGATACTGGAAAGTGAAAATATATTCGTGATGGATGAACACCGGGCAACACATCAGGATATCCGTCCAATTAAGATCGGACTTTTAAATCTGATGCCATTAAAAGAGGATACAGAACTTCAGATATTAAGATCGCTGTCTAACACGCCGCTGCAGGTGGACGTTACTTTTGTGATGGTTTCAAGTCATCAGGCTAAGAATACATCCGTAAGTCACTTGAACAAATTTTATCAAAAATTTGAAGAAATTAAGAATCAGAAATTTGATGGTTTTATCATCACCGGTGCGCCTGTAGAGCAGATTCCGTTTGAAGAAGTTGATTATTGGGATGAATTGACAGAAATTATGGAATGGACGAAAAAAAATGTGACATCAACACTTCATCTTTGTTGGGGAGCACAGGCAGGAATTTATTATCATTATGGAATTGATAAAGTACAGATGGATAAAAAGGTATTTGGTGTGTTCTGGCATAAAGTTTTGAATCGGAAGATTCCATTAGTTCGAGGTTTTGATGATGTTTTTTTGGCACCGCATTCTCGCCATACAGAGGTACCGATGGATAAAATCCGCGCAGATAAGAGATTAACTGTACTTGCGGAGTCAGAAGAAGCCGGTCTGTTCCTTGCTATGGCCCAGGACGGCCGCCAGATCTTTGTGATGGGACATCCAGAATATGACAGAGTTACACTTGATGGAGAATATAAGAGAGATTTGAGTAAAGGTCTTCCAATTGAAATACCGAAAAATTATTACAAAGATGATAATCCGGAGAATAAACCATTGTTGACATGGAGGGCAACGGCAAATAATCTCTATACGAACTGGCTGAACTATTATGTATATCAGGTAACACCGTATGATCTCATGGGAACACCATTTTAGAGCAATTTGTAAGAAGAGAATAGAAAAGAAATCGTCAGTTTTCCTAATTGGGGCGTAGGAGGAGAAGATGAAGAAGAATATTAAGATGTTTTTGTTGGCTGTAGGAGCAGGACTTGCAATTTCAATTGGTGGAACAGTATATTTATCTGTGGATAATAAAATTATTGGATCCCTGTTATTTGCTGTAGGATTGTATGCTATTGTGTTAAATGGTCTCTTTCTTTACACAGGAAAGGTCGGATATCTGGTTGTTCAGAGCGACAAGATAGAATATCTGGGCCTTCTGGCTATTACTTGGCTTGGTAATCTGGCAGGTACCTGGATTGGGGCAGTGGCAGTTTTAAATACAAGGATTCAGGGAATCCGTGAAAATGCAGTCGGTATCTGTGAGACGAAGCTGGCAGATGAGCCGTTGAGTATTTTCCTGCTTGCCATTTTTTGTGGTATTTTAATGTATATTGCTGTAGATGGATTTAAAGAGAAAGAGAATCCTCTGATTTTATTTTTCTGTGTCAGTGTTTTTATATTAAGTGGATTTGAACACTGTATTGCCAATATGTTTTATTTTAGTATTGCAGGAGCATGGTCGTTAAAAACAATTGTTTATCTGATAATTATGACGTTGGGAAACAGCCTGGGAGGTGTGTTGATTCCAAGCCTGAAAAAGTGGAAATAGTCAAAAGAGATAAGAATTAAGTATGCAGTTGCAAAATTGCATACTTAATAAAAGATCACAAATGTTATAGTATGAAGTATACTCATAACATATCATAGGTTCCGCTTCGCGGATATAATCAATCAGGAAAGGAGAAAACAATAAGTATGAATCAAGAGAATTTATTCAGTCAAGGGATTTGGAATGATTTTAAGACACATTTTAAAAGTATTACAACAGAAGCCTCCTATCGGACCGATATACGTGAAATTATGAACTATTTTCAAAAAGATTTTTTTGAGATAAGAGAAGTAGAAGTGAAAGAATATTTTGCTGTGTTGCAGAATAAAGTTAACAAAGGAGCATTAAGACCTGGAACGATGGCAAAAAAGTTTCGGGAATTACATTCTTTTGCTGAGTATGTGTACGAAAACCATGAAAAATACGGGATAGATAAGGATTATCGAGATTATTATTATCCATATTTGAAGGTGGTGGCGAAGCAGGAAAAACATGTTAAAGCTGTTCCTTTGGAACATATAGACCGACTCCTTTTGGCTGCAGAAGAAGATAGAATGGCATATTGTATTATTGTATTGCTTTATCGGGTCGGTCTTACTTCTACGGAAATTGTAGAGCTTAAACCGGAAGACTTTGTTATATATGAAAACGGAGTATATGTATCTATAATAGATCGCAGAGAAAAAAGTTTTATTCCAGAGGATGCAGTTCGAGTGATTGAGTGTTATATCAATGAACGAAAAGAGAATACGTTTTTATTCTATAATAGTCGTGGAAATAAACTAAATCCGATGTACATTAGTCGATTAATGAAAAAATATGCAAAGAAAGCTGGAATTCCTTGCTATAGTGCGGAAAGTATACGGAATACCTGTGGAGTTACAATGTTTTCTTATGGCGCAGATTCCAGACAAGTAGCGAAGCAAATGGGAATAACGAAAGTGCAGATAAAACGTTATGATAATGTTATATATCGTGATAGTATTCAAAAGGCGGCAAATAATCTGGTTAAAGTCAAGGTAGAACCGCCAACGACATAATTTTGTTTTTTTATGTCAAAACGTCAGAAAATTCACACATATAAACATTTTGGTTTGGTTTAGGATGATAAAAACGAAGAAAAATCTTTATAATTCTGTATTTGCAAAAAATTAAATGTCAATTTTGTAACAATTATTGATATTTAGAATACAATGAGGTAAAATATAAACAGGTGATATACGAGAGAGTACCGACGAACATGCCGATACTCTTTTGATTTATCAGAATGTTTACAAAAAAGTGCATATGAAAAGCAAAGGAAGAAAAGGGGGAATAATATGCTAGATGCTATTAATTCAGTAGTGAACACCATTAATGGAGTGGTTTGGGGATGGCCGATGATCATTCTCTTGTTAGGAACTCATGTTTTTTTGACAATCCGTACTGGCTTTATTCAGAGATACACAATTTCAAGAGGTATTAAGCTGTCAGTAACAAAGGATCCAGAAGCAGAAGGTGAAGTATCAAATTTTGCGGCTCTGACAACAGCTTTGGCAGCTACAATTGGTACCGGTAATATCATTGGTGTTGGTACAGCGATTGCACTTGGAGGACCTGGAGCTGTTTTGTGGTGTTGGTTGACAGGTGTATTTGGTATTGCTACGAAATATGCAGAATCTTTCATCGCTGTAAAATACAGAGTAAAAACAGAAGATGGCCGTATGCAGGGTGGTGCAATGTACGCTCTGGATCGTGGTTTGAATATGAAGTGGCTTGGCATGTTGTTTGCAATTTTTGCTGGTTTTGCTTCTTTTGGAATAGGTTGTGCCACACAGGTAAATGCGATTGCAACCGTATGTAACGAGAACTTTGGTATTCCTCCAGTTGCAGTTGGAATCATTATTGCAATCCTTACTGCAATCGTTATTTTTGGAGGTATCAAGTCCATTTCCAAAGTATGTGAAAAATTGGTTCCATTTATGGCAATTTTCTATGTTCTGGGATGTATTATAATTTTATTTATGAATTATGATTACATAATTCCAGCTATTGGAACAATCTGCAAGCTTGCATTCACACCGGGAGCAGCAGCAGGTGGTCTGGTAGGTACTGGTATTATGGCAGCAATGCGTTTTGGTGTTGCCAGAGGTCTTTTCTCTAATGAATCTGGTCTTGGTTCCGCTCCTATTGCAGCAGCAGCAGCTCAGACAAGAAATCCGGTTCGTCAGGCATTGGTATCTTCTACTGGTACATTCTGGGATACAGTAGTTGTATGTTTAATGACAGGTCTTGTATTGGTAACGACAATCATGAAGAACCCATCTATCAATGCGGATGAAATTGATAATGGTGGTGTCCTTACATCCATGGCGTTCTCACAGATTCCTTATCTTGGCCCAATTATTCTGACATTAGGTATTATCGCATTTGCTTATTCTACAGTTCTTGGATGGGCATACTATGGCGAACGTTGCGTAGAGTATTTTGGTGGTAAGAAGATTCTGGTTCCATATCGCATTCTTTATATCGTAGTAGCAGCAATAGCTCCTGTAGTGGCACTTGATCTTGTATGGTTGATTGCTGATACATTGAATGCATTGATGGCAATTCCAAATATAGTTGCGGTGCTTTTGTTGTCCAATGAAATGGTTCGGGAAACAAAGAAATATATTAATGATTTGGACGCAAAAGATGATACACCAATTCCAGTTATTAAGGATTAATTAAAAAAATAAAAACTTTGACTTGACAAATGCACTTTATTGGATTAAAGTTATGTTGTAAATAAGAAAAACCGATGAGAAAGAGAAGTAGTTTATCTAATGACATTAAAGAGAGCGGCAGATGGTGGAATTGCCGTATGAAGTTGATAGATGAATGGACTTTCGAGGGCAGCCGGAAATCTTTAGAGAGTATGGTTTGTCGGGAACCGAACCCGTTATCAATCAGGAGTGTATGTTAGTACATGAGAAAAGTGGACGATTCGTCAATTTGAGTGGTACCGCGATAATAAGATATTATTACCGCCTCAAACATTATAGTTTGAGGCGGTTTTCTTTTTTGAAGAAAGTGCCGTAATCCACGAATTTTCTCTCCTAACAGCAAAAGTAAATTTCATAAA